>DASUJH010000059.1 GCA_036279355.1 Gemmatimonadales bacterium | reverse complement strand
ACGTACGCCTGCGACGAATCACCGACGTTTTCGAACGGCAGCACCGCGATCACCTGCGCGCCGGTCGCGGCTTCGACGTCGGTATCCGCGTGGCCGCGCCGCCACGCGAAGAGCACGCCGAGGCCAAGGAGAAACTCAACTCCGGCGACGAGCAGTGTCCGGCGACCACCAAGCCCCGCGGCGGCGGCCGTGGTGGGCGCCTGAACGGTCGTGGCTGTGCCCGGCGCTCCGGCCTGCGGCGGCGGCGCCGTCGCGACGCTTGGGCCGGTCCCGCCGCCGGCGTCCGCCGCGACCTCGAGCGCGAGCGCGAAGTCGCCCGCGGTGGCGAAGCGGTCGGCCGGAGCGCGCGCGAGCGCCGTCGCCACCGCGCGCTCCACCGGCTCGGGCACCGTCTCCCGCGTTTGCCGGAGCGGCCGCGGTCTTTCGGTGAACCGGCGCGCGAGGATCGCCTGCGCCGTGGGCCCGGTAAACGGCGGCTCCCCCGCGAGCATCTCGTAGAGCACGGCGCCCAGCGAATAGATGTCGCTCCGCGCATCGATCGATCGCTCGCCGCTCGCCTGCTCCGGGCTCATGTAAGCCGGTGTCCCGATGGCGAGCCCGGTCTCGGTGAGTCGCTCGTCATCACCAGCGCCGAGCGCGCGGGCGATGCCGAAGTCCGCCACGAGGGTGTCGCCTTCCATCGTGAGCAGGATGTTCTCGGGCTTGATGTCGCGATGGACGACGCCGTGGCGGTGCGCGTACGCCAGCGCCGCCGCGGCCTCGCGTGCGATCCGGATGGCGTCCCTTACCGGCAATTGCCGCTCGCGCAGGAGCCGGCTGCGCAGCGACTCGCCCTCGACGAACGGCATGGTAAACCAGAGCCGGCCGGCGTTTTCGCCCGAGTCGTGCACGGTAAGGATGTGGGGATGTTGCAAGCGCGCCGCGAGCTTCACCTCCCGCTCGAACCGCTCGGTGCCGAGCGACGCGGCCAACTCGGGGTGCAGCACCTTGAGCGCGACGGGGCGGTCGTGCCGGAGATCGTGCGCGAGATGCACCGTGGCCATCCCGCCGCGGCCGAGCACCCGCTCGATCGTGTAGCGATCGGCGAGCGCGGCGGCGAGCGCCGGATCGGAGACGGACGATGTCACGGGTGAATCGGGCACGCGTTACCTCGGCGCAGCGGTTGCAGGCAACCCGTACACATCAAGACACCGCGGCCCTGGGCTTCGGGCGAACCGCGTGTCGGAGCCTCGACGCTAGAAGGCGGCCAGTCCGGTGATCGACTGCCCCACGATGAGCGAGTGCATGTCGTGGGTGCCTTCGTAGGTGTAGACCGACTCCAGGTTCGCGAGGTGCCGCATCGAGTGATACTCGGCCAGGATGCCGTTGGCGCCGAGCAGCCGGCGCGCCTCGCGGGCGCAATCGGTGGCCATGCTCACGTTGTTGCGCTTGGCGAGCGAAACCTGCTCGGGCGACATCGTCCCCGCGTCCTTGAGCCGGCCGAGCTGGAGCGCCAGGAGCTGCGCCTTGGTGATCTCGGTCAGCATGTCGACCAGCCGCACCTGCTGGATCTGGGTGCCGGCGATCGGCTTGTCGAACATCACCCGGTTCTTCGCGTACCTGAGCGCCTCGTCGTAGCACGCCATCGCGGCACCCACCGCGCCCCACGCGATGCCGTAGCGCGCCTGGGTGAGACACATGAGCGGGCTCTTGAGGCCGCCCGATCCGGGGAGCACGGCATCCTCCGGCAGATGGACGTCCTCGAGGTGGATCTCGCTCGTGTCCGAGGCGCGGAGCGAAAGCTTGCCGTGCTGATCCTTGGCGGTGTAGCCGCGGGTGTCGGTGGGGACGATGAAGCCGCGGATCGATTTGGCGTCGGTGACGTCGCCGGTCTTGGCCCAGATGACGGACACCGTGGCCTGCGACCCGTTGGTGATCCACATCTTGGTGCCGTTCAGCACCCAGCCGTCGCGGGTCTCGCGCGCGGTGGTGATCATGCCGCCGGGGTTGGAACCGAAGTCCGGCTCGGTGAGCCCGAAGCAGCCGATCTCCTGCCCCGACGCGAGGAGCGGCAGCCAGTGCCGCTTCTGCTCGTCCGAGCCGAAGGTGAAGATCGGATACATCACCAGCGCGCCCTGCACCGACGCGAACGAGCGGATGCCGCTGTCGCCCCGCTCCAGCTCCTGCATGATGAGCCCGTAGGCGACGTTGTTGAGCCCCGCGCAGCCGTACTCCTCCGGCAGGTTGGCGCCGAAGAGGCCGAGCTCGGCCATGCCGGGGATGAGCTGCTTGGGGAATCTTCCCTCGAGATAACACGGCCCGATCACCGGCATCAGGTGCTCGTCCACCCAGGCGCGCACGGTGTCGCGCACGGCGCGCTCCTCCTCGGAGAGGAGGGTATCGACGTTGAAGAAGTCGACGCCGGTGTACTGGCTGGTTGCGGTGGCGCTACCCATCGTGGGGCCTCGGGCGGACTCGGGAAGAGGACGGTAAGATATCGCCGGCGCCGGCGAATCGGCAGGCGAGCGGCTCGCAGCGCACCGGGAAGTTGACCGAGCGCGCGATGAAGCAGAGCGAGTGCGCCCGCTGATGTAACGCGTGCGCCCGCTCGGCATCGGCGCCCGGGGCCAACGTCACGGCGGGATGCAGCACGACCTCGGTGAACCGGCCGCCGCCGTCAGGCGCTTCCGCCATCGTCCCGTGCGCCGCGTCTTCGTACGCGGTCACGACGACGCCCGCGTCGGCGGCGAGATGGAGATACCAGAGCATGTGACAGGAAGAGAGCGAGGCGACGAGGAGCAGCTCGGGATTGTAGCGCGCGCGATCGCCGCGAAAGATCGGGTCGGACGATGCGGGGATCGGCGGGCGGCCCTCGGCCGTGATCTCGTGCGTGCGGTCGAACGCGCGGTAATCGGCCGTGCCGGCGCCGCGGTTGCCGGTCCAGCGCACGGCGACGGCAAAGTGGTGGGCGCGGTCGGGCGGCATGCGCGGAGCCGGGTGACCGGCCTACGGGTTTCGGAGACTGGGCGGCACCTGCTCGGGCGGCAGGTCGCCATAGAAGCGGGCAAAGAGACGGCGCCGGAGCTCGTCGGGCGAAAGCGCCGGCGGAAACGAGGCGATCGCGAGCAGCCGCGCGGTCTCGAACATGCCGGTTCCCATGACGAACCGCTCCGCGCCGGAGTGCGCGCGCATCATGTCGCGGTAACGGCGCGCCGCCTCCGGTTGCGTATCGCTCATCGATGGACCTCCTGCCAGAGGTCGGCCAGATCCAAACGCGCGACCCAATCCGAAATGTACCCGGCGTCGTGTGGCGCCTCCAGCAACTTGCGCACGTCCCGCCGCTGGAGCTCGGAGCGCGACTCGCGCGCCCAGAGCAGCTTCGCGAGAACGAGATCCTCGATGGTTGCGATAGACGTTTCGAAACCGGCAATGGCCACTCGGCGGCGTCGATGCAATTCCGCCGCCCGGAACTCGCCCGGTTTCCGCGGAAAGCAATCCACCTTGATCGCCGCCAGGAGGTGAATCGCATTGAACGACGTGCGGAGCGCGATGGCTTCGGCGACTGCTTCGCGCGATACGTAATACTCGGGTTGGAAGATGGCCGCAATGCGCGCGGCGTCGCGGCCGGCTTCGTCGATGATTACGTCGATATCGCGCGTCATGCGCGGCTCGACATAGTAGTTCATCGCGAGCGAGCCGGTGAGCATGTACGGAAGGCCGGCCGCGTCGAGCCGATGCGAGACGTCCCGGACCACCGCGAGCTCGTCCGGCAGTCCGCCGCCGCCCCCAGTCACGCCCCGAGCCCGCTCCGCGCTGCCCGCCGCCGCCGCGCCGCCGGCGCGCTCTCCCGCCGCACGGCGCGCTTGGCCGCCGGCAGCACGCCCACCTCGCGCGCCTTGGCGCGAAAGCTCGGCCCGTGATCCACCGGCAGCCCCGACTCCGCCTGCCACTGGTGCACCATCTCGTGCAGCATGGTGTGCTCCACTTCGCTCCACGGGTGCTCCGCGAGATGGCGCCGGCTGATCGCGACCTCGATCGGCTGCCCGGTGCGGAGATCCACGCTCACCTCACCGAGCCGCGTGCGCATGCGGCCCGAGAGCCGGAGCGGCACCGCGCCAAGCGCGCCGCCGAAGAATTCGGCGTTGAACCGGCGGTGCACTTCATTCAGCCGGTGCAGCAGCGCGAGATCACCGGGCCGCGGCCGGTCCGGCGCCCTCGGCCGCTCGGAGCGCGGCGCGAACTGCTCCACCGGAAACGCGAGGAACTCCGCCTCCGCCCGGCGCCGCACCGCGCGCGGCCGCCGCGGATCGAGGAAGCGCACGATGGCGGCGAGCACCGGGTCGGGCGCGTGGGCGTAGCCGCGGTGCAGCCGCAAGACGAGGCCGCCGGTGAGGCTCACCATGACGCTCCGGTTGGTGTGGGTGCGGACGGACGCCACCGGACGCAGGCCGAGCCGGCTCAGGCGATGGGTGAGCACGTCCTCCGGCGGTACCAGCAGCGAGGCGGGTCGCATCGGTTACACTCCGCCGGTCGCGGAGACGACCGGCTCGGCGGCGTTGCCGCGGGTGAAGCTGAAGCGGTCGGAGGCGAGAAAGTTGCCCGCCGTCGCGTCCCATCGATAATGCTGAATGTGAATCACGGTCGACTCGATGCGAATCAGGTTGAACACCGACGCCCGCCCCCCGCGGGTGCGGAAGCTGTGGGTGCCGGAGGTGCTGACGGCGACCCGGCCCGCGAGCATGTCGGCGCCCTCCTGGTGGTCGTGGCCGCAGAGCACGAGATCCGCGCCCGTGGCCACCAGCCGCCGGTGCGCCGAGCGCCAGCGGGCCAGCCCCATGCGGCGGGACGATACACCGGCGAGCACGTTGTGGTGCAGTACCAGCACGCGGGCCGCACCGGCCGGCGCGTGGGCGAAGAGCGCCGTAACGCGCCGCGTCTCCGAGCGCGGCAGATGTCCCTTCACCGCCACGTCGCGCAGATTCCAGGTGAGCGAGCCCGGCGCGACACCGTAGCTGCTGAGCGCCCCCACGATCATGGCGCCCGGAATCTGGAGCACCGGGCGCAGGTCGGGAAAATACTGCAAGTACTTGGCGTACTTGGCCCGCTCGCCGCGGAGGCCCAGCGGACTCTGCCACCACTGGATGTCGTGATTGCCGGGGATCACGAGCGTCGGCGCGGAGGCCTGGAGCGCGCGGACGAAGACCTGCGCCCGCTGGAACTCGCCGTGCCGCGCGCGCTGGGTGAGGTCCCCGGCGATGACGATCGCGTCGGCGCCGAGCGTCGGCACCAGCGACTCGAGCACGTCGACCTGCCGCAGGTCGGCGAGCCCGCCGAAGTGCAGGTCCGACATGTGAACCAGCGTGACGTCGTTCACCACGCGGCCCGTATCCGATACGTGAGCGTGGCACTGCCGCGCGCCGGCACCGGCACGCGGAACTTCACCAGGGTGGACGATACCCGCTCGGCTGGCACCGAGCTCGAGAGCACGCTCCACTCGCCCGTGCGCTGCTCCCGCACCTCGACCGTGGCCGCGGAGTCGGTCGCGTTGGTGAGCGACACACGGTAGTCGGCGGTGACCACGGTGCGGATGCCATGCGCCGCGGTGCTGTCGCGCCGGGTGGAATAGGAGGTCTGCACCCGGCGTGCGGTGAGATCGAACGCGGTGCCAGCATCGAGTTTCAGATCTTCGCCCGCCGGGGTGTGATCCACGGCCGCCTCGCCGATGAGCTGCACGCGGCCGGCGCTGTCCGGCTGGAAGAGCCGCGCCACGCCGGCCGGGAGCGGCTTCTCGCCGAACGCAGTCTTCCGCGGACGCTTCACCGTGTAGCTCACCTGAACGGGGACTTCGGTCTCGTCACCCTGCTGCGGCACGAATCCCCAGTACGGCAACTCCCCGGGCACGACGTACGCCCGGTCGACCGCCGCCGATGCCGGCGCGAAAAGCGCCACCGACGTGGTCGTCCCCGGCACCAGCGTCGTGCGCCCGGCGAGCGTGTAGAGATGAAATTCGCCGACGCGCTGCTCGGCCGCTTCCGCCGACGGCGCTTTGGCCGCGAACGCCTCGGCCCGTGCGACCGGACGCGGCGGGGGTTGCGGGGCCTGCGCCCGGCTCACCGCACCGGCGAGCAGCTGCACCTCCGCGCTGTCGGCCGCGAGCGTCTGCGACGTGATCACCGCTGCGCCCGTCACCCGCGCCATGGTCTGCGCCCCCGCGCGGCCGAGGACGACCTCGTAGCTCGCCTCCCACGCCGCGCCCGAGGTGAAGTATCCGAGCCGCAGCTCCTTCCGCGCGCCGCTGGTGCGGAGCGCGAGCCGCGTCACCGGTTCCGCGGGTACCACCTCCGCCGGAAATGCCGGCTGCCCCGGCCGCGCAAAGAGCACCCGCCCATCCGCCAGCCGGAACCGCTCCGGCTCGGCGCTCACCACAGTAGCGCTCACGGTATCCGTTGGACTCGTCCGAAACACGATGCGCTGCCCGACCGCGCGGCGCATGGCGCTTGTTTCATCGAGGGCTCCATCGTACACAGCGCCAACGATGGTGACAGCGGAATCAAGAGAAAAGACCGTCGCGGGGTCGTAGCTCCCGAGCGGGACGCGTTGCTCGGAGGCGCCGGATGGGAGATTGAGGGGAAAGGTTCGGCGCACCAGTATTCGGCCGTCGTTGTAAATGGTTAATCCAGTCGACTGGGCGGTTAGAGGGGTCACAAGGCAGGCCGTAAGGGCGGTAAAGGCGCTAAGGATCGACGGCGCGACGCACCGGAGCGCCGCGCGCACCCCGGAGATTCCCTTGTCGCTCATTTCACAAACTCCATCGCAATCCTCCCCGCGATCCGCCTTACCACCAGGTACGTCACCAGCACCGCGATGATCCCCAGCAACCGCGCCATCGGTTGCGGCGGGATCCTGAGCGCCACGTACAGGCCCATCAACGCCGCTGCCAGCAGCGCCGCCCGCGACGATATTTTCCGCGCACGCGCCTCCCGCTCCCACCGGCACTCCGGGCAGAGCGCGCCCCACGCGAGTCCAGGCACCCGGCGGCCGCATTTGGCGCACGGGACCTCAGGCAACCCGCTGAGCGACGGCATCGCCGAACTCCTGCGTGGTCGCGGTGCCGCCCAGGTCGCGCGTGCGGATGCACTGGCGCACGATCACGTGCTCGATGGCGGCGCGGATACGCCGCGCCGGCTCCAGCTCGCCCACGTGGTCGAGCATCATTGCGGCACCGAGGATCTGCGCGGACGGGTTGGCCATGTTCAACCCCGCGATGTCGGGCGCGCTCCCGTGCACCGCCTCGAAGATGGCGGCCTTGGTCCCGATGTTGGCCCCGGGGGCCAGGCCGAGCCCGCCCACGAGCCCGGAGACCTCGTCGCTCAGGATGTCGCCGAACATGTTGGTCGTCACCATCACGTCGAACTGCTCGGGGCGCATGACGAGCTGCATGGCGCAATTGTCGACGATGATGTCGTTGGAGCGGATCCGGCCGGCGTATTCCTGCGCGATCGTGCGCCCGACCTCGAGAAAGAGCCCGCTCACCATCTTCAGAATGTTCGCCTTGTGCACGATCGTCACCAGCGTGCGGCCGTGGCGCAGTGCGTACTCGAAGGCGTAGCGCACGATCCGCTCGCAGCCCACCCGGGTGACGATCGCGATCGATTCGCCCACCGCGCGCGGGTCTTCGCCCACGGGGACGAAGTGCTCGACGCCGCTGTACAGTCCCTCGAGGTTCTCGCGCACCAGCACGATGTCCACGTGCTCGAACCGGGCGCCCGGGATGATCGTCCGTGCCGGGCGGATGTTGGCGAAGAGCTCGAATTCCTTCCTGAGGCCCACGTTCACCGAGCGGAAGCCGGTGCCGATCGGTGTCGTGAGCGGCCCTTTGAGCGCGAGCCGGTTCCGGCGGATGCTCTCGACCGTGGCGTCGGGCAGCGGCGTGCCGGTGGCCTCCACCGCCGCCACGCCCGCCAGCTCCTCGTCCCAGTTGAACCGGAGTCCCGTTGCCTCGAGCACCTTCACCGTCTCCGCCGTGATTTCGGGCCCGATGCCGTCGCCCGGAATCAACGTCACGTCGTAGGTCATTGCGGCGGGATTTCGGCGGGAAGCACGAGGGCGAGTGCGGCGGTGAGCGCCTCCGGCGGCGTGGCGCCCAATCCCCATGCGAGCGTCCGCCATGCGACCGATCCGTTGCGGGTGTCGGCCAGTACGAGCGAGAGCTCCGCGCGGAGCGCGCCGCTCGTGTCGCGGGTGAAGCTGAGCGCCGCCGGCACCATGGCGAACCGACCGCCGCTGAACGCCGTGACTTGGCGGAGCGAGGTGCGGAGCGGATCGGGTACGCGCTTGAGCTTGGGACTCGCGAGCACGGCCTGCCCCAGATGATCGGGCTCGGGCATCATACCGGGGTTGCGGCGCGCGAGCCGCCGGAGCGCGGCGGGCAGCACCCACGTCACCTCGGGCGCGCGCGACTCGAAGCTCTCCCCGATGATCGAATCGGCCCAGGCAAGCGTGCGGCGCCGCTCGCGGTACGGCGCGAACGTCGAGTCCGCCGTGAGCGCGGGGTCGGCCGCGGCAAGCGTGAGCGGCAGCAGCGGGATCGATTCGCCGGCGAGCGCGGATGCGAGCAGCGCCTTCGTGTCCGTCCCCTGCGCAACCGCGCGTGACACCGGGGCGAGCGACGTGCCGATCGTGAGCAGGGCGAGCAGAACAACCCGGCGGGCCCGGTCGGCCGGCAACGGCGGATTGCGAATGGGAGACCTCGAGGCGCGGGACTGCGGCAAAAACTATTCGAGCGAGAGCCCCCCGTCTACGGTGATGGTCTGGCCGGTGATGTGCCGGGCGTCCTCGGAGCAGAGGAATGCGATCACCCGGGCCACGTCGGTCGGCTCCGCCACGCGGCCCAGGATGGAACTCTTCTGCGCCCGCTCGATGACCTCCTTCGGCAGCATGCGCATCCGCTCGGTGCGCACGAACCCCGGTGCCACCGAGTTCACGTTCACGTTGGACGGCCCGAGCTCGACGGCGGCGGCGCGGGTGAGCCCCAGCAGCGCGGCCTTGCTCGCCGCGTAATTCGAGACGCCGAACCCGGGGCGGTCGGCCTGGTGCGCGCTCACGCTCACGACCTTGCCGTAGCGCTGCCGCCGGAAATGCGGCGCCACCGCGCGGATGCAGTTGAACGCGCCGGTCACGTTGGTGTCGAGCACGTCCTGCCACGCCTCCGAACTCAGACGCCAGAGCGCGCCGTCGTTGGCGATGCCGGCGTTGTTGATGAGATAGTGGGCGCCGCCCAGCCGGGCCCGGGCCTCCTGGACGAAATGCTCGATGGCCGAGCGGTCGCGCACGTCGCAGCGGGCGGCAAGCACCCCCACGCCCATGGAGGCGAGCGCCGTTTCGGTGAGCAGCGCCTGCTCGCTCACGTCGCGGCCGGGGAGGTTCACGTAACAGAAGGCGATGTGGCAGCCCTGGCGGGCAAACTCGAGCGCCACGGCTCGGCCAAGGCCGGTGGCGCCGCCGGTCACGATGGCGACCTTGCCCTGGTGTCCTTCGGCGATTGGTTGGGGCTGCTCCTTCTCCAGGAGCGCGGAGCCCTCCGCCGGCTCGTCCCGCCAGGCGGGCCGCTGTCCGAAGCCAAAGAATGACGGAGGCATGGGGAGTCGAAAGTACGGCGCCATAAGGACATCGGCAAGGGAGCAGGCCCGCGGCCGCCACGCCTGCCGCCGCCTTGTTGCCCGCCCGGCGCCCGGCGATACTTTCCTCTGTCATGCCCCTCATTAATAGACTCGCCTGGCTCGGCGTTGCCGTCGTCGGCGCCGTCGCCTGGGCCGTCCTTGCCCTGAGCCGCGGCGAATCGGTGAACGCCGCCTGGCTCGTGCTCGCGGCCGTCGGCACCTATCTCATCGGTTTCCGCTTCTACAGCCGGTTCCTCGCGAAGAAGGTCTTCGAGTTGAACGACCGGCGCGCCACACCGGCCGAGCGGCTGGAGAACGGGCGCGACTTCGTGCCGACCGGGCGCTGGGTGCTCTTCGGCCATCACTTCGCCGCGATCGCGGGACCCGGGCCGCTCGTGGGGCCGGTGCTTGCAGCACAGTTCGGATACTTACCCGGCACCCTCTGGATCATCTTCGGCGTCGTGCTCGCCGGCGCGGTGCAGGACTTCATCATCCTCTTCATCTCGATGCGGCGCGACGGCAAGTCGCTGGGCCAGCTCGCGCGCGACGAGATCGGCCCCCTCACCGGGCTCCTCGCGATGGTCGCGATCCTCGCCATCATGGTGATCCTGCTTGCCGTGCTGGCGCTCGTCATCGTGAACGCGCTGCGCGACAGCCCGTGGGGCGTGTTCACCCTCGCGTGCACCGTCCCGATCGCGCTTCTCATGGGTTTCTGGATGCGGGTGATCCGCCCCGGCCGCACGCTCGAGGCGACGCTCGGCGGCATTCTGCTGCTGGTGCTGGCGCTCGTCGCGGGCCGCTGGGTGGCAAACTCGCCGTCGCTCGCGCCGATCTTCACGCTCTCGGCGCCGGCCATCGCGGGCTGGCTCATCGCCTACGGCTTCGCGGCGAGCGTGCTGCCGGTCTGGATGCTCCTCGCCCCGCGCGACTACCTCTCGACCTTCATGAAGATCGGCGTCATCCTGCTGCTGGCGCTCGGCATCCTGCTGGTGCTGCCGCCGCTCCAACTTCCGGCGGTGACGCGCTTCGTGGACGGCACCGGTCCGATCTTCGCGGGCAAGCTCTTTCCGTTCGCTTTCATCACCATCGCCTGCGGCGCCATCAGCGGATTCCACGCGCTGGTCGCGTCGGGCACCACGCCCAAGATGCTGCGCCGGGAGACCGACGCCCGCTTCATCGGCTACGGCTCGATGCTGATGGAGTCGTTCGTCGCCGTGATGGCGATGTGCGCCGCGGCCGTGCTCGATCCCGGCGTATACTTCGCCATCAACGCGCCGCTCAGCGCGCTCGGCGGCTCGCTCGATTCGGCGGCGCGGGTCATCAGCACCTGGGGGTTCACGGTGACGCCCGAGCAGATGCAGGCGCTCGCCGCGACGATGGGCGAGCACACCCTGCTGGCCCGCACCGGCGGCGCGCCGTCGCTCGCCGTCGGCATGGCGCACATCTTCAGCCACGCGTTCGGCCCGGCGCTCACCGCGCTCTGGTACCACTTCGCGATCCTGTTCGAGGCGCTCTTCATTCTTACCACGCTCGACGCCGGCACCCGGGTCGGCCGCTTCATGCTGCAAGACCTCGCCGGCCACGCGTGGGAGCCGCTCGGCCGCACGTCGTGGTATCCCAGCGTGGTGCTCTCGAGCGCGTTGATCTGCGGCGGCTGGGGCTACTTCCTGATACAGGGCGTGCGCGATCCGCTCGGCGGCATCAACTCGCTCTGGCCGCTCTTCGGGATCAGCAACCAGCTCCTCGCGGCGGTGGCGCTCTGCGTCGGCACCACGGTCCTCATCAAGAGCGGCAAAGCGCGCTACGCCTGGGTGACGCTGGTGCCGCTCGCCTGGGTGCTGGTCGTGACGCTCACGGCCGGTTGGCAGAAGATCTTCGCGCCCGAGCCGAGGCTCGGGTTCCTCGCGCACGCCGCGGCTACTGCGGCGGAGGCGGCGAGCGGTGCGATAGACCCGGCGCGCGCCGCGCGGCTCATCTTCAACGACCGGCTCGATGCGCTGGTCGCCGGGGTGTTCTTGCTGGTCACGGTGGTGCTCGTCCTCGCGTGCATCCGCGAGTGGATCCTGATCCTCGCGCGGCGCAAGCAGCCGGAAATGCGCGAGGCTCCGTTCGTGGAGACAGCCTATGCGGCGTGACGCGCTCGCCCGTCTGATCGCTGCGTTCCGGCGCATCTTCGGCATGCCGGACTACGCCGCGTACGTCGCGCACCTGCGCCGGCACCACCCCGAGCGCGCGCTCCCGACCGAGCGCGAATTCTTCGACGAGTACATCCGCGCGCGCTACAGCGGCGGGCCGACTCGGTGCTGCTAGGCGGCCCGGCCGCCACGCCGGCGACGGGCACCGCCGTCGCCGGGACGACCATCGCCGCGCTCTGCGGATTCGCCTTCCTTGCGGGCTTCACCGATTCGATCGTGGGCGGGGGCGGGCTCATCCAGGTGCCGGCGCTGCTCGTGCTGCTGCCGGGGGCGCCGGTGCCGGTGCTCTTCGGCACCAACAAGCTTGCCGCGAGCATGGGAACCACGGCGGCGACGGTGCGCTACGCCCGCGGCCTTCGCATCGACTGGCGTGTGTCGGTGCCGGCCGCGGTGGCGTCGTTCGCCTTTTCGTTCCTCGGCGCGCGGGCCGTGAGCACGATCGATGAGTCAGTGCTCCGCCCGCTGGTGCTCGTGCTGCTCGTCGGCGTCGGTGTCTATACCTGGCGCGCGCGGGACTTCGGCGCCGTCCACGCCCCCAAGCTCTCTCCGCGTGAGGACGTCGCGCTGGCCCTCGCCGCTGGCGCCGCGCTCGGCTTCTACGACGGGTTTTTCGGGCCGGGCACCGGCAGCTTCCTCATCTTCGTGTTCGTGAGCCTGTTCGGCTTCGACTTTCTCGCCGCCACTTCGTCGGCCAAGGTCGTGAACCTCGGCTCCAACCTGTCGGCCCTGCTCTACTTCGGCGCCACCGGCCAGATCCTCTACCGCGCGGCGCTCCCGATGGGCGTGTGCAGCGTGGCGGGCGCTACGCTGGGGAGTCGGCTCGCGCTCACCCGCGGCACCCGGCTCGTGCGCGGGTTCTTCCTGCTCATCGTGGCGGCCCTGATCGTGCGGCTGGGGTACGACTTGCTGTAGCGCTGCCGTCGCCGCGCGGGCGCGCCGGCGAGCACAGTGCTGGTGACCACCCTGGAGCGCACGGTCCTGCCCGGCGGCACGCCCGACCCGAAGAAGCCGACTGATCCCGACGCGGCTGCCCGCTGGCGCCGCCGCTACGCCGCCGCGCTCCGCTGCTTCAGGGCCGCCCACATTCCCACCGTCGCCGACGAGGCGGCCGGCGCCGAGGCGTACGTCGCGATGCGCGCCCGGTGGGACCGCTACGTCACCGCGCTCGCGCCGTATCTGGGCCACTCGATGCAGGAGATCGATCCGGCTGCGGCGGGAGCCGCGCAATCCAGTCGGTGAGCCAGCGTCCGGTGCGGTCGATGACTGCCGCGCTATCGTTCTGGAGAAAGGTGTAGCCGCCGCGCATGAGGCTGCTGTCGGCATATACTCCGCGCGCCTTGACCCTGGCGCGCGCGTCGAGCAGCGCCTCGAGGCTCTCGCGCGTGCCGATCCAGACGAGTCCGTCGGAGGCGCGCACCGCATAGCGCTTGATCACCTTGAAGCTGTCCGGCGATACGTACACCCGTGTAAGCAGCGGAATGAGCGCGGGGTCGGTGAAGTACGAGAGCAGCGTGAGATAGCGCACCCGGAACTCGGCGCTGTCCGCCGAAAGAAAGCGCGCCACCACCGAATCGCGCGCGCCCGCGCTTAGGCGGCCGAGCACCCAGGCGTCGCCATGGTTGTAGTCGCGCGTGGGGATGCGCGCGAGGATGTCGGCCAGCACCGCCGAATCGCCTTTGACCGCGCGGCGCCGCTCGAGGAGCACCGCCTGCACCGACGGCTCGATATCGGCCGCCGACACGCCCGGATTGTTGGGGATCGGAAAGGGACCGGCGTTCTCGAAGAAGCGCCGGATCTTGCGCGCGCTGTCCGCGGCCTCTGGGTCGCGCAGCATCGCGATGCGGGTGAACGCGACAAGGGCGTTGTCCCACGAGCCGGTGCCGTTGATCGCATGCGTGACCCAGGGCCAGAGGCTTCGCGCGCGCTTCGCATGCAGCAGCCGCTCCACCGTGTCGGCCACCGGCGTGCCCTCGCGCAGCGCCTCGTGCAGCTCCGAGTAGTTGGCCCGGCCCGGTTCACCCAGGCGAATCTGCACCTGCGCTGCGGCCGGGCGCGCGCCGAATACCAGCGCAGCTTGAGCCGCGATCGCCATGCCCGCGATTCGGCGTGCCGCAAACCTCGCCCAGCATATCGTTACTGCCCGCGCCTCCTCCATGCCGATGCCGTCTCCGTCTGATGCCTTGGCGAGAGCGCGAGCCATGCGGCCACCGCGACCGCGCTTGCCGCCGCCGAAATCCAGAACGCCGTACGTCCGCCCGCGCGCTGGTAGATCTCGCCGAAGATGATTCCCGCCGGCAGCGCGGCGAACCCGATGAGCGCATGGTACGCGCCGAACCCGCGTCCGGTTCGCACCGGCGCGAGCCGCGCCACGAGCGACCGCTCCGCCGATTCGGTGAGCCCCGCCACGAGCCCGAAGACGAGGAACACGGCCGCCATCGCCGCCGCGCCGAGTGCCAGCCCCATCACCGCCGCGACCGCGGCGTACAGCGCGCCGCCCCCGGCCTCGGTGCGCCGCGGCCCGATCCTGTCGCTCAACCATCCGCCCGGATACGACCCCGCGCTCCGCACCACATGCAGCGCCGCCCACACGAGCGGTACCACTGCGACCGCGACGCCGGCATCCTGCAACCGGAGGAGGAGCAGCGTCTCCGGCAGCCGGGTAAACGTGAGCCCCGCCAGCGCCAGCACCGGCCCCCAGAACACTCGCCCGGTGGCATCGGCGGCTGGGCGGGCAGGCGGACTGGCGGCCGGGCGGCCACCACTTACCCGGTCCCTGTTCGGGAGCGGCGCAGAAGGGGCCGGGGGCGGAGCCGACTGTGCGCTTGTCGGCGGAGCCCCCGGCCCCTTCTGCGCCGCTCCCAGCGCGCGATCTCGACTGGCGAGCTGTCCGCCCGTCCGCCTGCGCAGCACCACCGCCAGAACGCCGAATGCCACCAACCCCGGCACGACGCTCCACTCGATCACCTGCCGCACGTCCGCCCCGACCCGCAGAAACCACCACGCGGCCACCGACCCCAGCACCGCGCCGAAGTGGTCCGCGCCCCGGTGAAATCCGAACGCGCGCCCCCGCTCGTCCGGCTTCGTCACCTCGGCGATGAGCGCATCGCGCGGCGGCGTGCGCACGCCTTTGCCCACCCGGTCGATCACCCGGAACCCGATCACCTGCCAGGCCGCGCTCGTGACCGAGATGAGCGGCCGCACCAGCACCGCGGTGAGGTACCCGGCCAGGATGAGCGGCCGCCGCCAGCCCGGCCGGTCGGCCAGCCGCCCGCTGCCCCACTTCACCACCGCGCTCGTGAGGTCGGCCGCGCCGTCGAGCGCGCCAAGCGCGACGGCGCCCGCGCCGAGCGTCCCGGTGACGAACGCCGGAAGCAGCGGGTACACCATTTCGCTCGCAAAGTCGTTGAACAGCGAGACGAGCGAGAGCCCCTTCACGGCCCGCGGAATGCGCGCGCGGGCCGCGCTCACGCGGGCCTCAGGCACCGGCGGTGGCGGTCATACGGGTGGAATATAAGTTTCCGGCTCATGACCACCCCGGCCGGCGGGTTCCGCGAGTCCAATCTGTGGTCCACGCCGATCCGCGACCTCGGCCTCACCATCGAGGGTACCCGGCTCGCGCCGATCGTGGCGGAGTTCCAGGACGAGCTGCGCCGCGCGGGCCTCACCCGGCTCGAGCCCCGCTTCTATCTCTCCACCGAGTGGGGCGTCCCGTTCGAGACGGTGGCGATCGCCATTCCTTTCTATCTGGCGCGCGCCGAGCTGACCGCACTCCACGCCGAGCAGACCGGCCACGTCGAGGGCTTCGACCGGGCCGACATCCTGCGCTACCTGCGCCACGAGATGGGTCACGTGGTGAACTACGCCTACCGGCTCTACGACGAAGAGGAGTGGATCCTGCGCTTCGGCTCGATCACCCAGCCGTACGCGGAGGACTACCGGCCCGAGCCCTTCAGCCGCCGCTTCGTGCGCCACCTGCCCGGCTGGTATGCGCAGAAGCACCCCGACGAGGACTGGGCCGAGACCTTTGCCGTCTGGATGACGCCGGGGCTCGATTGGCGCGCCGAATACGAGGGGTGGCCCGACGCCTTGGCCAAGCTCTGCTACTGCGACGCCGTCATGGGGGGGCTCGCCGACCGCGACCCGCTGGTCACGGCCGCCGAGCTCGACGAGGACGTGGGCGAGCTGACCTACTCGGTGGGGAAGTACTACGAGAAGTTCGCGGTCGAGTCGCCGGAGTTGCCGCCCGGGCTCGACGGCGCGCTCAAGGCCATCTTCGAGCCGCGCGGTGACGACCCGCACGACGCCCAGCTCCGCCCCGCCGCCGAGCTCGTGATGCGGCTCGAGCGCGAGCTCATGAGCAACGTCTATCGCTGGACCGGCCACTTTCCCGAGCGCACCCGAGTGCTGCTGCGCCGGCTCGCCGCGCGCGCGGCCGAGCTCCGGCTGGGCTACGCGCCGGCCGACGAAGGCGCGGTGTCGATCGGCCTCACGACGCTCGTCACCGCGCTCGCGATGAACCACGTGCACCGCGGCACGTATCTGCCGTGAGCCGCCGATGCCTTACCGGCCGTTGCCGCCGCCGGTGCGCTCCACCGCCAGGCTCACGATCCGCTCGATGAGTCGCGGATAGTCGAGCCCCGCCGCTTTCGCCGCCATCGCGAACTCGCTCTCCCGCTCGAGATAGCAGCTCGCGTTCACCTCGAGCACATAGATCTCGCCCGTGTCGGTGAGCCGGAGATCCACCCGCCCGTAGTCGCGCACGCGCACCGCGCGGTACGCGTCCACCGCGACCTTCTGCAGGCGGGCGCGCAGCTCGTCGGGGAGTGCCGCGACCACGGTCTTGGTTCCCTTGTACTCGGCGCTCCCCTCTTCCCACTTGGCCTTGCTGTCGAGCACCTTGGGCGAGCCTTCCGGCAATCCGCTGAAATCGACCTCGATCGGCGGCAGCGCCTTGGCCGGCCCGTTGCCGAGCACACCCACCAGGAACTCACGTCCCTCGATGAACTCCTCCGCGATCGCCGAGTCGTTGTAGTCCTCGTGGATGGCCGCTACGCGCCGCATGAGCTGCACGGCGTCGTGCACGATCGACTTGCGCCCGATCCCGATCGATGAATCCGAGCGCAGGGGCTTCACGAAGAGCGGCATCCTGAGATTGCCGCCCGTCTCGAGCGCCGAGTCCTTGGAGAAGACCGCGAATTTGGGATAGGGGATGTGCTCGTACGCGAGGAGCTTCTTGCTGAGGCTCTTGTCCTGGCTCAGGTACAGCTCACCGGGGCCGCATCCGGTGTAACGCAGGCCGAGCAGATCGAGCAGTCCGGTGACGGCGATGTCGCCGAAGACGTCGTCGGCGAACATCTCGACCAGGTTGAAGACCAGCTCGGGCTTGCGCCGGGCGAGGCCCGCGATGAGCCGCTTCACGTCGCCGTGCACCCCGAGCACCGATACGCGATGGCCCAGGCGCCGGAGCGTGCGCGCGATCTGCGGCACGACCGGATCGTATTCCCTGGAATTTTCGTCCGGACTGTCGAGGTAGGTGACGACGGTGATCTTCATGCCACGTCCGCGTGAGAGGACCCGCGCCGGGCGGTTCCCTGCAGCGGCGCGGTGCGCGACGTATCGCTCGTTCAACGCGTGTCATGAAGAATGACCGCATGCGCCGCACCGCGCCAGTGGCGGGCGCGTCGTTCAGGAGCGCCCTGCGCCGCGCGCGATGTCGTCGAGCAGTTGGGTGACGAACGAAGACTGCAGAACGCAGCCGCTGCCGCCCTGCCGCTGTGCGTCGAGCGAAACCACGCTGCCGAACTTCGCCGGCTTCACCTGCACGTTGAACGTCACGTGCGTCACCGTCGTGTCGGCGGGGAGACCGCCCGGGCAGCTCACGCGATCGCTCGGCCGCGTCGGCCCCCACGTGCCGCGCAGGTCGAGCGGCACGCTGCGCACGACGCCGGACGTCTGATCGGCGGTCTGCACCGGAATGCCGAAACGGGAAAACGTGGCGAGCGTGGCCGTGACCACCGATCGCGCGTCGGCGTTCACCTCACGCGTGAACTGCTGGCTGCTCGGCAGACCGCCCGCGTTGCCGCCTCCGCCGCCCAGACATGCGGTGGTGGCGAGTGTGGCCGCGGCGGCGAGGGCGGCCGCCGCCGTGCGCGCCGCGCGCCGCGTCGAGGCGCGCAACGCCAAACGTTGTCTCACGAGTTCGTATCGCATGATTCCTCCAGATGGCATCGTTGCAGCCTGGGGGATGGGTGACACGGACGCCATGAGCCAGGTCACGTTCAGAGGGGTGGTCGGGGCGGTAAGGCCGGTAACGCCGCGCTGCACTACTCGCCGAGGCCCATGCTCCAGCCCGTGAGGCCGGGGGGAAGACCGCCGCGCGCGAGCACTGCACCGTGAAAGCGGTATAGCTCCGATGGCGTTGCGGATGACTCGTCGGGTTCAGATACGCCGGCTGCGGTGCGGAGGCGCACAAGCTCGCGGCGGCCGGCCTCGGCCGCGAGCAGTTCGGTTGGACGCGCGGCGGCTCGCCGCACCGCCCGCTCGGCGCGGGCGCGCGGCCAGCCGGCCCACTCGGTGGCGAGCGCCGCCGCGTCGGCCGGCGCCATCTCCCGCGCGTGGAAGCTCACGTCGATCGCGAGCGACACCACGGCGTCGAGTTGCCGCGCCAGCGCGAGCAGCCGCTCCTCCGGCGTCGCGTAGAAGCCCGCGCCGCCCATCATCTGCTCGGCATAGAGCGACCAGCCTTTGCGCGCGGCGACCCCATCGAGCGCACGGCGCACCGCGCTGTCCGCCGCGCGCTGTGCCGCGGCATGCTCGTGCCGGCCGGGCACTCCGGCGCGAGCCGCCACGGCCGCAACCTCGGCCCGCGCGAGCGGCGCGCCGACGAGGAGGTGCGCCGGGTCGCCACTACCTCGATAGAAGACCTCGGGCAGAAGCGGCTCGAGCACCGCCGGTGTCGCCGAGATCTCGAGGGGTGCATCGATGACCGGCACGAGCGCGCGCCCGGCCGCGAAATGCCGCGCCCGGTCGACCGCCTCGCGGAGCGCGGCCACCCGATCGGCGACATGCTCCGAGCGCAGGCGCGCGACGACCTCGCGCCAGTCGCGCCCGGCTGCAACTTCGCCCGCCGCCGCGGTGAGCGCCCCATCGAGCTCGGCCCGCGCCGCGAGCGCGCCTCGCCAGAGGCCGCCGGCGCCCGTCCCGATCGCGTGCTCGTGATGCAGCCGGAGCTCGAACCGCTCGCGGCCGAGCGCGGCGGCGTGTGGATTCGCATCGGGCTCGATCTCGCCGCGCAACGCCGTGCCGAACTTCCTGAGCGCCTCGAGCGCGGCACCGGTTGCTGCCTCCATCACCTCCGGGCCGCCCGGCGCATGAGTGCCCAGGACGGCGGCAACGTGCACGAGGAGCGCGCCGGTGGCTCCGAGCAGCAGCAGTGCGCGGTCGGTCAGAATGGCGGGAGGGCGCTGCAGCGTCGCGCGGGCGGCATCGAGGAACGCGGGGACGTCGCCGATGATGCCAGATACCGCGACGACGGCGCGCGCGGGGTCGGGGCCCGCGGGGTCCGCGTCGAGCAGGAGTGTCGTGAGCCCGTCCGCCACGTGCTCGATCCAGAACCCGGGGTCGCGCGCCTGCGGCCGCTCGTGCTCGAACCGTGCGATCGTGGTGCGGATCCGGTCGAGCAGCGCGGTGCGGTCGATCTCGTCCTGCACATCGTCCACGTCGAGCTCTTCCACTGCGCTCGCGACGGCGCGGAACGCGGCCAGATGCTGCCGCATCGAGTCGGCGTCGAACCGGCCGAGCTGGTGGCGCTCGCCCGCGGCCCCGTGCGCTGCCCCACCGCCGTCCGCGCCATCGCCGGCCCGACCCGCCGGCGTCAGGTGCCGCTCGAGATCGAGATACGACTCGAGCAGCCGGTCCATCCGCTCCATCACGCCCTCGCGGTCACCTCGGCGTCGTCACCCAGCGTGGCGCTGCCGGTCAGCCCATCGACCACCACGCGGTTCCCGAGCAGCGCGCCGTCGAGCCTCGCGTGGCGCACCCGCGCGTCGCGACCCACGATGGCGTTCCGCACCGTGCTGTCGGCGATCGCCGCGCCCCGCTCGATCGAAACGTTGGGTCCGATCGTGCTGCGCTCGATCGTGACACCATCCTCGATGTAGACCGGGTCCTCGATCGTGACGCCCGGGAAGTCGCGCCGCCGCGCGGCGCCCTTGCCGAGCAGCATGGCGTTGGTCTCGAGTAGCGTCCCCACCGCGCCGCAGTCGTACCACCCGCCCACCTCGGCCGTGTAGATGCGCTTGCCGTGCTCGATCATCCACTGGAATGCGTCGGTGAGATACCACTCGCCCTTGTTCTGCGGCGCGGCGAGCACGTGATCGATGCCCTGCCAGAGGCTGTCGACGGCGCGGATGTAGTAGAGTCCGATGTTGGCGAGCCGCGAGATCGGCTCCTTCGGCTTCTCGACGATCCGCGTCATGTACCCCTCGGCGTCGGTCACCACCACGCCGAAGCGCTGGTAGTCCTCGACCTCCTTCGCCCAGATGATGCCGTCGGCGTCGATCCGGTTCACCAGCGTGAGGTCGGCCTCGAAGACGGTGTCGACGAAGATGATGAGGACCGGCCCGTGCACGAACGGACGCGCGATGTTCACGGCGCCCGCGGTGCCGTCCTGCACCTTCTGCTCGATGAAACGCGACGGGATGCGATAGCGGGCGCGGGCGTAGGCCTCCACCTGCTCCTTCAGGTGGCCGGTGATGAAGATCAGCTCCTCGACCTCGAGCCCCTCGAGCCGGTCCATCACCCAGTCCATGACGGGGCGGCCCGCGACCTTGAGCAGAGGCTTCGGCACGAGGTGCGTGTGGGGACGGAGCCGGGTGCCTTTGCCCGCGAGCGGAATGATCACCTGCATCGCCTAGCCTCGCCCGTAGCGGTCCTCGAGTCGGACCAGGTCGTCGAGGTCGGCGGTCGATGCCTCGAGTACCTCGCTGTCCACCACCGCCTCGATCTGGTGGACCAGCTTGGGCGGGATGTGCGCCGTCTCGCCCTGCCGGAACGGCCGAGCCACCAATTCGCTGCCCTGCCGAGTGCGGAGGATCAACTCGCCGGAGAGCACGTGCATCGTCTCGTCCTTGCGGTTGTGATACTGGAGGCTCAGGATATGGCCCGCCTTCACGTGGAGGACCTTGCCGACATACCGGTCGGTCCGGGCCCACACCAGCTCGTGGCCCCACGGCTTCTCGACTCGATACGGCACCTCGCGATGCTGCACGTCCGCCATTGCTCCTCCGCGTAGCCCGTGAGTTGCGCGCAGTGTGCGTCGCGCCCATGGCACGCAGGCCGCGCGCAAACGGCGCGCAAATGGCGCGCAAACGGCGCGCAAACGGCGCGCAAACGGCGCGCGGGAATTATACACGGATGCGCGCGGGGCATCCGGGCCCGGCGCGGCGGCCGCGCGGAAATCCGCCCCCGCGCGCGTGCGACGGATCATGGCCCCGGTGCGCCGCCACGCAAGATTGCGCAGGTTCACCGGCGGCCTCGGCCGCCACTCCCCCGCGGCCAGCCCGCCCATGCCCGAGACCCACGTCCATCTGCGCGTGCACCTCGTGTGGAGCACCCGGCACCGGCGCCCCTGGCTCGACCCCGAGTGGCGCGTGCGCCTCTTCGCCGTCGCGAGCGGCGCGGCCGAGCGCTGTCGCGCCAGGCTCATCTGCGCGGGCGGCGTGCGCGATCACGTACACCTCTACGTCGAGCTGCCGCCCACCCGCACGCTGGCCGAGCTGGTGAACGCGCTCAAGGCGGGCACCGCCCGCTGGATTCAGGAGAGCTTTCCGCACCGCGCCGGCTTTGCCTGGCAGCACGGATACGCCGCATTCAGCGTGGCGCAGGACGAGGAAAATCGTCTGCTCGACTACATCCGCCACCAGGAGGTGAGCCATCGCGAGCGGGATTTCACCGGCGAATACCTGAGCCTGCTGGAGCACCACGGCATCGCCTACGATCTCCGCGACGTGCTGGACTGAGCGCGGCCGGCCAACGCGCGCAGTGGCGCACGAGTGGCCGCGTCACCGCCCGGAAACGCCGCGGCCCACCGTTCTCGGGTGGGCCGCGGAGATGCTTCCATGGGTTCAGCGCGCCAGCAGTTGCCGCCTGAGTCTCGTGAGCCGCCGGCGCACCGAGCCGTCGTACACCCGCTCGCCCACGCGCACGATTGCGCCGCCCAGAATGGCGGGGTCCTCGTGCACGGCCGCAATCACCTGCTTGCCGAACACCCGGCTCAGGCTCTCCTCGATGCTCCGGCGGAGCGCGTCGTCCGGCCGCCGCGCCACCGTGATGCCGGCGCGCAGCCGGTTGAGCTGGAGGTCCACCAATTTCAGGTATTCGGTCGCGATCTCGTGCAGGAGCGGCGTCCGCCCGCGCTGCACCACCGCTTGGAGGAAGAGCACGAACGGGCGCGGCGCATCGGTGAGGCCGGCGGCCAGGAGCCGCGATTTCTCCCGCTTGGAGACCCGCGGTGACATCAGCATTGCCTGCACCTCGGGCGTCGTCTCGACCACGCTCGCCACGGCGTCGAGCAGCTCGCCATAGTGCTCGGTGGCGCCGTGCTGCTCCCCGAGCGCAAACAGCGCTTCCGCGTAATTCCTGGCGACCGTCACCGACCTCACCGGGTCGGCTCCAGCGTCGACAGATAGTTCTCGACCAGGCGGCGGTCGGCCGCGTCGTCGAGCCGCTGGCTCACGAGCTTGGAGGCGGCCGCGAGCGAGAGGTCCACCGCCGCACGCCGAAGGTCGGCCACCGCCCGCTCGCGCTCGGTGCGGATTTCCCGCCGCGCGCGCTCGAGCAGCTCTTCCTGCTCCTGGCGGGTCTTCTCCAGCGCGAGCGCCCTCTCGCGCTCCGAGGCCGACCGCGCCTCGGCCAGCAACCCCTGCGCCTGCGCGCGCGAATCCGCGAGCAGCCGCTTGTGCTCTTCGAGCAGACGCGCCGCCTCGGCGCGGTTGCGGTCGGCCTCGGCCAACTGCTCCTCGAGCCGCCGCTCCCGTGCCTCCACGGCGCCCAGCACCTGCGGCCACGCCCACTTTCTGAGCACGAGCAGCAGCAGCAGGAAGATGATGACGGTCCAGAACATCAGGCCGCCCTCGGGCGTGAGCGGCCCGCCCGAAGCTTCCTGCGCGGCCGCGATCGTGTTCAGCATGCGTTTCCCTCGTGGCGCGGCGCGCCGCGCCGGCATCCGGTGGCTAGTACGCGATCTTGCTCTGGATCAGGAACGCGATCACGCCGACGAAGAGCGCGACGCCTTCGACCAGCGCGGCGGCGATGATCA
This sequence comes from Gemmatimonadales bacterium, assembly GCA_036279355.1. Lineage (NCBI taxonomy): Bacteria > Pseudomonadati > Gemmatimonadota > Gemmatimonadia > Gemmatimonadales > Gemmatimonadales bacterium. The sequence continues at coordinate 8,203 of DASUJH010000059.1, read as the reverse complement.
TCGCCGTCTGGATCCTGCCCGTAGCCTCCGGCTGGCGGGCAATACCCGCGCTCGCATCGCCGCCGATCCGGCCGACGCCGATACCCGCGCCGACCGCGCCGAGCCCGGCGGCGATTCCCGCGCCGATGAGACCATATCCCTTTCCGGCCGCCGTCGCGGCGGCCGCGTCCTGCAGTACCGCAAGCAGGTGCAGCATGAGTCACTCCTCAGAGAGTGCAAGGGAGATCGACTCTCATTTGCGCCCGCCGCGCGCCGGCCGACTCTCCCGTCTCGGCCCCGCCACGGTAACCCGCCAACGCCCTGCGGCCCATCCTCTCCGCAAGGCAGCGAGCCTCATCCGCCCCCCGGCGGATTACCCCCGAAACCGCGCAAGCGCCCGCGATCCCGTTTCAACACCTCACCACCCCCCTCTCCTTCCCCCTCCGCCCGACCGGCTGACCGCCCGCCCGCCCTCAGTGCGCTTCGCGCATCAGGCCGATAAACACCGCCGTCAGCAGTGCAAACACAAACGCCTGCAGGAACGCGACGAACACATCGAGCACCATCACGCCGGTCCCGAGAATCGACGCACTCACCCCGACCGCGTAGCTCTGAAAGACGAATGCGAGGCCGATCAGGGCCAGCACCAGCACATGCCCCGCGATCATGTTCGCGAAGAGCCGCACCGCGAGCGCGAACGGCTTGGCCAGCTTCCCGATGATCTCGATGGGCGTGAGGATGACGAGGAGCACGACCTTGAGGACAGTGCCGCCCACGCCGCCCGGCAACCCGTGCGGCAGATAGAAGATCGTGCGCAGATACCCCTTGGGTCCGAGCGCGATCATCCCGCTCACCTCGATCACGATGAACGCGACGATCGCGAGCGCCGCCGTCACCGTGATGTTGCCCGTTGGCGTGGCGCCCCACGGCAGCACCCCCATCAGGTTCATTACGAGAATGAAGAAGAAGAGCGTCAGAATGAACGGCGAGTATCCCTCGCCGTGCGGACCCACGTTGGGCAGCACCACCTCCTGCCGCATCCAGAGGGCCATCGCCTCCATCGCGCCGGCAAATCCGGTCGGCGGGCGGCCCCGCGCATCGGCCCGCGCGATGGCTCGGCCGCTCAGCACGAACGTGAGGGCGACGATGACGGCGGCGAGCACCATGAAGATCATGTGCTTGGTCGGCGAGAGGTCGAGCGCGAACCCGCCGATGCGGATCGGTTCCCACCGCGGCAGCGCTACCTTGCCGGCGTACGGCAGCTCGATGGCGTGCTCGTTGCCGATGTGCTCCGGGATGTTGATCTCGGTGCTCTCGGTCGGCCTCGAGTGGTGCACCGGTTCCTGCGCGCGGACCGGGACGGTCCCCGCGAGCAGCCCAAGCGCCATCAGCGCGCCGGCCCAGCGGGCTCGGATCTTCATGCGTTGTGTTCCCCGCGAGTGGTGTTGCCGTCCGGCGCGCGGGTGGGGCCGCGCCGGCTGTTCTGCTTCATGGCCGTGACCGCCTCGACCGCGAGCATCGCCATCATCGTCGCCACGAGCGACAGGAGCGCGGGCGCCGCCGCCCATCCGGCCGACCAGCCGAGTGCCGGCAACGCGACCAGCGCCACGAGCACCAGCACCGTCACCCGCATCAGCATGCCCGCGCCCCACACGATCATGAACCGGTCGGTGCCGAGCGCGCTCACGGCCCACCAGCCGAGCGGCCCCTGCAGCACCAATCCCACGACGACACCGAATCCGATCTCGCGCTGCACCGAACCCGGCGCGAGCGCCGTCGCAAGCGCACCGGCGGCGCCGGCGAGCGCGTACCCGGCGAGATAGCGCATCGCGCTCGTCACCTGATCGTCGTCCCTACTGGTCGCCGTCCTTGTCCCGCAGCGCGCGAATCATGGTCGCCATGGTGCCCGCGAAGGCGAGCGCCGCGCCCGCGATCGTCGCGATCCCCCCGGTGCCGAACCTTCGATCGACCCACTGCCCGAGCCAGACCAGCACCAGCAGGCTGGCCGCGAGTTGGACTCCGAGTCCGGCAAACCGCATCGGTCCCGGGCCGTCGGACCCCGGGCCGTTTGGCTCCGGAGGCGGGGGCGGGGGTGTCACGGCGAAAAACCTATGCCCTTGTGAAATATTTCGCAAGCATCCGCAAGCTGGCGTCTGCGCCCATCTTCCGGGTAATCTGCAAGGCGAACCCAGCACCCGGAATCTCATGACTGCCACTGAGCCCGCCACCCACGACGATGTTCGCCAGCTCGAGCGCCTGGTCGGCGCCGTGGCCCGGCTCCGCACCCAGGTTGCCCAGCGCATTGTCGGGCAGGAGGAGGTTGTCGACGGCATTCTCACCGCGATCCTCGCGGGCGGCCACGCGCTGCTCATCGGCGTGCCGGGCCTTGCCAAGACGCTCATGGTGCAGACGGTGGCCGAGGCGTTGCAGCTCTCGTTCAACCGGGTGCAGTTCACCCCCGATCTCATGCCGGGCGACATCACCGGCACCGATCTGATCGAGGAAGATCTCACCACCGGGCGGCGCGCGTTCCGGTTCGTGCCCGGCCCGGTGTTCTCCAACGTCGTGCTCGCCGACGAGATCAACCGCACGCCGCCCAAGACCCAGGCGGCGCTGCTCCAGGCGATGCAGGAACATCAGGTGACCGCAGCGGGCTCGACGTACGCGCTCCCCGACCCCTTCTTCGTGCTCGCGACGCAGAACCCGATCGAGCAGGAGGGCACCTATCCGCTGCCCGAGGCGCAGCTCGACCGCTTCATGCTCGAGTTGCGAGTGGGATATCCGAGCCGGCGCGAGGAAGAGGCCATCGTCGAGCAGACCACCGGCTCCGCGCGCGGGCGGCTCGAGCCCGTGCTCGACGCGCCCTCGGTGCTCGCCATGCAGGCGCTCGTCCGCCGCATTCCCGTTTCCGCCGGCCTCATCCGCGCCGGCGTGAGCCTCGCCCGCCTCACTCGCCCGGGCGACCCCGACGCGCCGCCCTTCGTGAAGGAGTTCGTGGAATGGGGCGCGGGCCCGCGCGCGTCGCAGTATCTCGTCTTGGGCGCCAAGGCGCGGGCCGCGATGGCCGGGCGCCCCATGGCCGACCTCGACGACGTGCGCGCCGTTGCGCCCGCGGTGCTCCGCCACCGCGTTGTGACGAATTTTGCAGCCGAGGCCGCCGACCGCACTGGCGATGACATCGTGCGAGAGCTGATCGGCGGCCGCGCCTGGCTCGCTGGCCCCTGACTTGCCCCTCCGGAGCCGCTGAGCGAGCGGCTCCGATGCCGCAACGCCGCTGGAAACAATCCGTTAGCCAACTGGGAGGGCCTCTGATGACGCGCCTGCGGCAGGGATTCGCGTACGCTCTCGTTGCGGTTTGCACGGCGGCGGCGGCCGGCTGTAGCGGCGAACCCACCGCCCCTTCCGCCACCCTGAATGACCCCGCCGGCTTGCAGTCGGACGTCGGCGACCTCGGGACGCCGTTCGATGCGCCGGTGTTCAAGAGCTTCGGGGTAGTTTCGCTTACGACGGGCGGGACGCCCGCCCCGCGGGCCGTTGCATTTCTTCGCGCGATGAGCCCGAGCCATGCGATGGCCGGCGATTGGACCGCGCTCCGCCGCCAGACGGCTGCCGCGGCGGCGCTTCGCCCGAGCTTCGCCACGACCACGGTGCTTCCGCCCGCCGCCATGGGCAAGAGCTACGTCTGGGACTCGAACCAGCAGCAGTATGTCGAAGGCACCGGCTCGGCCGGTCCCGCGCCGTCGAACGGCGTGCGGTTCGTGCTGTACGCGGTCGATCCGCTCACCTCGAAGCCCGCGACCCCACTGGTCGAAGTGGGTTACGCCGATCTCATCGACGAGAGCACGTCGGCGGCCGCCGCGCTCCGCGTCAAGATCGTGGGCGGCGCCACCACCTACGCCGACTACGTCATCTCGGTGAGCGGCTCGTCCATCGCCGCCACCTTCGAGGCGTCCGGGTTCATCACCGATGGCACCCACCGGCTCGACTTCGACGACACGCTGAGCGCCTCGTCGAACCAGGCCACCGTGGACTTCCAGCTCTCGCTCGACCAGCCGGCCGTCACCGCGCGCCTCCAGGCGACGCTCAACGTGGGCAATCCCACGTCCACGCTCGGTGCCACGTTCACGGTGACCCGCGGGACGGAGACGGTCGTGCTGGATGGAACCCTGACGATCACCGAGACGCAGTCCTCGGAGTCGCTGTCCGAGAGCTTCACGGTCAAGGTGAACGGGAACGTCTTCGCGACCATCACCGCGAGCGGCGAATCCGGCTCGCAGGCAACGGTCACGTACACGGGCCCGGGCGGCCGCGACCTCACGACCGATGAGCGGAACGCGCTCGATGCCATGCTCGAGGCACCGGGCACCCTGGCCGATCTCGCCGACCAGGCGCTGGCACCCGCGTCCGAGCTGGTGGGCGCGAGTCAGCCGTCGGGGTTCTGACCGGCGGCACGGTCGAAGCTCGGTGAGGTAGTACCTGCGCCGGAGTTCCGGGTTCGGAACTCCGGCGCAACCCTTTCGTAGTGTCGGTGCATCTAAAGCGCGTCCACCCCGCTCGGGGAACGGACGCAGTCACCGGTGGAGTCCTACGGAAGGAGATTGCGATGAGGAAGGGATTGGCCTCGGTCGGCCTCGCCCTCGCGGCGCTCGCCGCATGGGGCGGCGCGACGACCGCGGCGGCGCAGAGCCCCGATCAGAACCGGGCGATGTTCGCCGTGATGGTGAATCAGGTCATGAACGACGGCAACCTCGGGTTGGTGGATGACATCGTGGCGAGCGACGTCACCAGCAACGGCGAGCCCGTCGGGCGCGAGGGCTTCAAGGCGATGGTGCAGCAACTGCGCGCGGGCGCGCCGGGGTATCACGCCACGGTCGAAGACGTGGCGACGCAGGACGACAAGGTGATCGGCCGCATCAGCGAGACCGGAGCCGCGCCGGACAGCCGGATCATCGTGCTTCGGATCGTCGACGGCACCGTCAAGGAATACTGGACCTTCAACGACGAGCCCGCGCTCAGGAAGCAGTTCGGGCTCGGTGGCTCCGCGGCGGCTCCCTCGACCAACTCGTATTGACCGCTCGGCACTGACCGCGCGACTTCCCACCGACCCCGCCTCGGGGGCGCCGATTTGACGGCGCCGCCGGGCGGGGTTAAGTCGTCTCGGACGCCACGTTTGATGCTCGGTTGAGCCTCGCGGCGTACTCTGGGCCACCTCCGAGGCGCCATGGACCCACGCTGCTTTCTCCAGACACTGGGCCAGCCGGCGCTCTCGGGGCCGACCGGGGACCCCATGCGGTTCCGGGTGAAGAAGCACCTGGCGTTGCTCGTCTATCTCGGGGTCGAGCCGCGCGTGGCGCACCGTCGGGATCACCTCGCGGAGCTGCTCTGGCCGTCCGCGCCCTCGTCCGAGGCACGCCATTCGGTTGCCACGGCCGTCTCGGTGCTCCGGGCCAAGTTGGGCCCGGGCGCGCTCGAATCCACCCGCGACACCGTCCGTCTCGCCAGCGACTGCCTCGCCGTGGATCTCGCCCGTCTCGAGGCGGGGGACGTGCTGGGCGACGAGGTCACGCCACCGCTTCACGTCGACGCATTTCTGGCGGGCTTCGACGTGCCCGATGCCGACGAGTTCGACCGCTGGGCCGAGCGGCAGCAGGCGCGGTTGCTCCCGCGCATCGTCGAGGCATTGGAACGGCTCATCGATCGCTGCCGCCGCACCGCCAATTCCCGTGAGATGGAGCGGCTCGCCGACCGGCTCGTGGCGCTCGACCATCTGAGCGAGGAGGCGGTCCGGGCCAAGATGGAGTCGCGCGTGTTCGCGGGAGATCGGCTCACGGCGCTCCGCATTTTCGAGGAGTGGCAGGAGCAGCTCAAGGCGGAGCTGGGCGCCGCGCCGTCGGAGCTGGTCGAGGGCATCGCGATCCGGCTGCGCCGGCGCGGGTGGGAACGGACGACCACGAGTCACATCGCGAGCGTGCCCACCGACCAGTGGCAGCATCGGCCGTTCGTCGCCCGCGGTGCCGAGTACCGGGTGCTCTACGAGGCGTGGGAGGCGAGCCGCGACGCGAGTCCTACCCATGTGCTGGTGCAGGGCGACTCGGGGATCGGGAAGAGCACGATCGTCGAGCGGCTCTCGACGGCGGCGGGGCTCGAGGGCGCGAGCGTGAGCCGGGTGCAATGCTACGAGCTCGATCGCGAGCTGCCGTACGCGGTGGTGACCGGGCTGGTGGTGGGGTTGTTGAGTCGCCCCGGTGCCGCGGCGACGCCGCCGGAGGCGCTGGCGGAGTTGTCGCGCACGGTGCCGGAGGTGCGGCAGCAGTTTCCGGCGATCCCGCCCTGGATCGACAGCCAGGGTGAGGCGGCGCGGGTGCGGCTGGCGGAGGCGTTCCAGCAGCTCGTCCTGTGCGTGGCGGAGGAGCATCCGGCCATTCTAGTGGTGGACGACATGCACCTCGCGGACAACGCGAGCCTCGCGGTGTTGCACTTGTTCATTCGGCGAACGCTCACCCAGCCGTACATGCTGGTGCTCACGGTTCGCCCGGGCGAGCTGGACCAGGCGCCGATGGCGTCGCGTCTCCTGGAGACCGCCACGGCGCTGGGCTTCCGGAGGATCGAGCTGGGGCCGCTCACGGAGGACGAGAGCGTCGAGTTCGTGAAGTCGCTGATTCCGATCGACGAGCCTCGGCCGGTGGGGGCGGTGCGGCGGGCGATAATCACAGCGGCTGCCGGGTTCCCACTGGTGCTCGAGCTACTCGTAACGGATTGGCAGAAGAACGGCGAGAAGTCGCTCGCGCTCGCGATGGGCGCGATGACGGCGGAATTGGGCGCAGACTCGCGGAACTTGTCGCCCTACGAGCTGATTTTTGAGCGCGTCAGCCGAGCGCTCGATGCGACCGCGCGCAACGTACTCAATCTGGCCGCCGTGCTCGGCCATCGCCTGAACGATCTCGACATGTACAAGCTGGCGGATCTCCACACGGGATCGATCATGACGGGCCTCACGCGCCTTAGAGATCTTCGCGTGCTTCGCGAGGGGACCCAAGGTCTGGAGTTCGTCAATGAACTGCTGCGCGGATGTGCCTATGCATCGATCCCATCCCCGGTGCGGCGAAGCCTGCATTCGAAGGTTGCAGATTGCCTGCTGCTGCTACCGCCGGCCACTCAACACGGACTCGAGCTTGCTTGGCATTGCATTCGGGGCGGACGCGCGCACGAGGCCTCGCCGCATCTGGTCAAAGGAGCGGCCCACGCAATCTTCTCCGGAGCACCGCACGAGTCGGAACGCGGTATTGCCACGGGGATGCAGTTCTTACAGAACGGTGATCGCGAGCTTGGGCGCGTCCTGCTGGCGGAGGCGTTGCAGGAGCAGGGTCTATGGCAGGAGTCTCTCGCGGCGCTTGATCAACTTGGTGACACGCAGCAGCCTAGCACGATTGATCGCATCTCCGTATTGCGGATCTACGCGTCACTCCACCTGAGTCACTATTCGGCGCGGGAGCTTCGAGAGAATCACGGGACCCTTCTGAACCTTGTCGCAACCAGTACGGACCCTGAAGTACAGGTCCGTGCCGCTTTTGCCGGCGCCAGCTTGTGCACCGCGCTGAACGACTCTACATCTGCGAGACGGATGTACGAGCTCGCGCACCCTCCCTTTGCACGCCTAGAAACGCTTGACCATCGCTTCCGTGCTGCCTGCGCGCAGGCGGCCCTCGCGTACGAGGCCGGCGACCTTGCGGCTAGTCGGGCACACCTCGACTCGATCTGGTCACTTATCGACTCGTCGGGGATGGCCAATGCCACTGTCGTGCGGCTCCACAGCATACTAGGGGCAAATGAAGCCGCGCGCGGACACTACGAAGCAGCGAGGCAGCACTATGTCGACGCGCTCAGAATGGCGCGGCGACTGGGGAATGAGACTCGGCAGCGAAACTGCCTAGCGAATCTCGCCTTATGCAATGGGCGGTTAGGCAGAATTCCCGAGCAGCTGCGATGCGCCGACGAAGCGTTGGAACACCTCAACTCGCGATTTCTTTCGTACTCAGACGTTCACGCAGCGTATTGGAAGGGGGTGGGCCATGCCCACCTCAGCCAGCGCGACTCCGCCATGGACGCTCTCGGGCGCATCGATGAGCGGATTATGAACGAGGGCCCCGCCTGGTTCCCTCCGGTTTGGCAGTTGATGAAAGCGGATGTGCTGCTACTCATCGGGAAAGAGCTTGCAGCAAAGGCT
>DASUJH010000058.1 GCA_036279355.1 Gemmatimonadales bacterium | reverse complement strand
GGCGTGGTATCGCTCGACGCTCGATGGCGGGCCGTAGTTGAAGAAAGGGCGATTCGAAAACAGGGAGGCGCCCAGCACGAAGACAGAGCCAGGCGCGGCGAAGTTGAAGGCGCGCACTCAAGGCAAAGCGGTGCGCATCGCGACAACGACGGCCGACGACGGCCGTGATCGCCAGGATGACAAGTGTGCACGACGATGATGAGCCGATCACTCGCTGCGAAGGCACCAACTTCGACCACGCCCGCGCGCGCATTGTCCTTGAAGAGAGATGCACCTGGCCGGGCGGACGGTCCACGACCCACCCCCTGCCCGGTCTGAACTAGCCCGCCCGGGCGAGCACCTCCACCTCGCGCTCCAGCCGGCCCTCGAGCCGATCGCGCTCGAGCTCCAGGTCATACGCCGTCTGGAGGTTGAGCCAGAAGCGCTCCGAGGTGCCGAAGAACCGCGCCAGCCGAAGGGCCGTGTCCGCGCTGACGGCTCGGGTGCCGTGCACGATCTCGTTGATGCGGCGAGGAGGAACACTCAGTCCCTTGGCGAGGCGATACTGGGTCAAGCCGAGAGGCAGGAGAAACTCCTCCCGAAGAACCTCACCGGGATGTACGGGCGCCAGCCGCCGCTTAGTGGTAGTCGACGATTTCGACATCGTATGCATCGCCTCCCGACCAGCGGAAACAGACCCGCCACTGGTCATTCACCCGAATACTGTATTGCCCGGCTCGGCGCCCCGCCAGTTTCTCGAGCCGATTGGCTGGAGGGACCCGGAGATCATCCAAGCGGGTAGCGGCGTCGAGCATGAGGAGCTTGCGCAAGCCGGTGCGCTGCAATGCCTCCGACCATTTCCGGACCGGCTCGCGTCGAAAGAGGCGCTCGGTGTCGCGGTCGCGGAAACTTCGGATCACGCTCGTATGTTAACGCGTCACGTTACTACAGGCAAGCGGCTACGAACATCCGCCTCCTCCCGCACCGGCACCTCCTCCTTCACCCGCTTCCGCTTCCCGAACCGCTGCTGCAGGTGATCGAAGTAGGTGTACACGACCGGCGTGATATAAAGCGTCACGAACTGCGAGAACGCGAGCCCGCCCACCACCGCGACGCCGAGCGGCCGGCGCGACTCCGCCCCCGCGCCCGCGCCGAGCGCGATCGGCAGCGTGCCCATGAGCGCCGCCATCGTGGTCATCATGATCGGCCGGAAGCGGACCGAGCAGGCCTGCACGATTGCCGCCTCCGCCGACTTTCCGCCGCCCCGCTCGGCCGCGATCGCGAAGTCGATCATCATGATCGCGTTCTTCTTCACGAGGCCGATGAGCAGGATGATGCCGACGAATCCATACACGCTGAGGTCGTAGCCGAAGAGCATCAGCGTGAGCAGCGCTCCGAACCCCGCCGAGGGGAGCCCGGACAGGATCGTGAGCGGATGCACGAAGCTCTCGTAGAGAATGCCGAGCACGAGATAGATGACGAGGATCGCGACGACGAGCAGCACCAGCAACCCGCTCTGCGCGTCGCGGAACGCCTCCGCGGTGCCGCTGAAACTCGTGGTGATCGACCCCGGCAGCGTCTGCCGGGCCGCCTCCTGAACCTCGGACACCGCCTGCCCGATGGACACACCGGGCTGCAGGTTGAACGAGAGCGTCACCGACGGAAGCTGGCCCGCGTGGTTCACGCTGAGCGCCCCCACCGTCGGCGTGAACGTGGCGACGCTCGTAAGCGGCACCACCTGACCGGTGCCGGACCGGAGGTAGAGCTGGTTCAGCGCCCCGAGGTCGCGCTGGAACTGGGGCAGCAGTTCCAGCACCACCCAGTACTGGTTGGTGGGCGTGAAGATGGTCGAGATCTGCCGGGAGCCATACGCGTCGTAGAGCGCGCTCTCGATCTGGTCGGGCGTGATGCCGAGCGACGCTGCGCGGTCGCGGTTGATGTTCACCGTCACCTGCGGGCTCTTGATCTGCAGGTCGCTCGTCACGTCGGTGAGCTCGGGAATCGTCCGGAGCTTCTGCTCCATCCGCGCCGCATTGTCGTACAACGCGTCGAGGTCGGGTCCCTGGAGCGTGAACTGGTACAGCGCCTTGCTCACCCGGCCGCCGATGCTGATCACGGGCAGGTTCTGCACGTACACCCGGAGCCCGGGGATCTGGTTGGTCTTGGCCGACAGCTCGCGCGCGACCTCGTCCGCCCCGAGCGTGCGTTCGTCGGCCGGCTTGAGCCGGATGAAGAAGCGCCCCTGGTTGATGCTGGAGCTGCGGCCGCCGCCGCCGACCGCCGACATGAAGCCGGCCACGTTCGCATCCCGCTGAATCAAATCCGCGGCCTGCTGCTGGAGGGCGACCATCGCGTCGAAACTGGCTCCCTCCACCGCCTCGCTGGTCGCGAAGAGCTGGCCCTGGTCTTCGTTCGGGAGGAACCCCTTCGGAATCGCGAGGCCGAGCCACACCGTGCCGACGATGAGGAGCCCGAGCACCCCGAGCGTGGCGCGCCGGTGGCGCATGACCCAGCGCAGCGAGCGCTCGTACCAGCCCAGCACCTCCTCGTACACCCGCTCCGATGCGTCGTAGAGCCGCCCGTGCCGGCGGTGACCCGGCTTGAGGTACCGGCTGCAGAGCATCGGGGTGAGCGTGAGGGAGACGAACCCCGACACCAGAATGGCGATCGCGATCGTGACCGAGAACTCGCGGAAGAGCCGGCCGATGAGCCCGCCCAGAAACATGATCGGGATGAACACCGCGACGAGCGATGCCGTCATCGAGATGATGGTGAACCCGATCTCGCGCGAGCCGTCCAGCGCCGCGCGCCAGGGCGTCTTTCCCATCTCCATGTGGCGGACGATGTTCTCCAGCATGACGATGGCGTCGTCCACCACGAAACCGACGGCGAGTGTCAGCGCCATCAGCGAGAGGTTGTCGAGCGTAAATCCGAGCAGGTACATCACCGCAAAGGTGCCCACTAGCGACATCGGGAGGGCCAGGCTCGGGATCACCGTCGCGGGGAGATTGCGCAGGAACAGGAAGATCACCATCACCACGAGGCCGATGGTGAGCGCCAGCGTGAACTTCACGTCCGACACCGACTCGCGGATGAAGGTCGAACGGTCGAAGAGCAGCTCGACCTGGACCGAAGCGGGCAACTGGGCCTTGAGGCGGTTGACGAGTTGTCGCACGGCGTCGGCCACGGCGACCGTGTTGGTGCCCGGCTGCCGCCGCACCGCGAGCACGACGCCCCGGGTGCCGTTGAACCAGGCGGCCACGTGGCTGTCCTGGATCCCGTCGATCACGTTGCCCAGCTCGTCGAGCCGTACCGGCGCACCGTTGCGGTAGGCCACGACCAGCGGCCGGAAGGCCGCGGCGTCCTCGAGCTGCCCTGTGGCCTCGACCGTGTAGGCCTTCTGCGTGCCCCAGAGCACGCCCGTCGGCATGTTCACGTTGCCGGCCGAGACGGCGTCCGCCACCTCATTGATGCCGATCTTGCGGGCCGCGAGCGCGCGCGGATCGAGCTGGATGCGCACCGCGTAGGTCTGCGCGCCGTACACCTGCACCTGCGCCACGCCGTCCACCGTCGACATCTGCTGCGCGAGATAGGTCTCCGCGTACTCGTCGACCTTGGAGAGGGCGAGCGTCTTCGACGTGAGCGCGAAATAGAGGATCGGATTGTCGGCCGGATTCACCTTGCGGTAGGACGGCGGCAGCATGTCCTGGGGGAGCTGCCGGAGCGCTTGGGCGATGGCCGCCTGCACGTCCTGCGCCGCGGCGTCGACGTCGCGGTCGAGCGAGAACTGTAATGTGATCTGGGTCGAGCCGAGATTGCTGGTCGACGTCATCTCGGTGATGCCGGCGATGGTCGAGAACTGCTTCTCGAGCGGCGTGGCCACCGCCGACGCCATCGTCTCGGGGCTCGCACCCGAGAGATTGGCGCTCACGTTGATCGTCGGATAGTCGACGTTCGGCAGGTCGCTCACCGGGAGCTCCCGATAGCCCAGGATGCCGAAAATCAGAATGCCGGCCATGACCAGCGTGGTCATGACCGGCCGCCGGATGAACAACCCGGGAATGCTCATGTGCCCCTCGCAGCCGCGGCGGCCGGTGCGGAGCCCTGCGCCGTGTCCGGCGCACCCTCGGCCGTGCCGGACGCCGGTTTGATCTGGACCTTCGCACCCGGCGTGAGCCGGAGCTGGCCCTCGGTGACGACCTGGTCACCCGGCGCAACGCCGCTCTTGAGAACCGTGAGCTCGCCGGCGGCGCGGGCCACGGCGACGTCGCGCGACTCGGTGGTGCGGTCGGGCTTCACCACGAAAACATACGCGCCCTGCTGGCCGGAGAGCACGGCCGAGGTCGGCACGACGAGGGCATCGGGCTCGACGTACAGCTCGAGGGTCACGTTGACGTACTCGCCCGGCCAAAGCGCCCCGTTGGCATTGGCGAAGTTGGCCTTGAGCAGGATCGTGCCCGTTGCCGTATCGACTGCGTTATCGACGAAGGTGAGCGTGCCGGCCGACTCGGGCCCGTCGCCCGTGGGGCGCGCGTGCACCGCGAGCGACTTGTTCTGGAAGCGGCGGATCTCGGGCAGCGCGGTGGCCGGCACCGAGAAGCGCACCAGGATCGGGTGGATCTGGTTGATGATGACGAGCGGCGTGTCGCCGTTGGCCCGCACGAGGTTGCCCGGGCGCACCAGCAGGCCGCCCGCGCGGCCGGTGATCGGGGCGCGGATGGTGGCGTACTGCAGGTTGAGGCGCGCCGTTTCGACCGCCGCCTTGTCGGCGGCGACCGTGGCCTCGAGCGCGGCGGCGGTCGTCTTCGTCTGCTCGTACTGCTGCGGCGTCACGTACTCCTTTGCCACCAGCGCCGCGAACCGCTTCGCGTCCGCCCGCGCGTTGTCGAGCTGGGCCTGATCGCGGGCGAGCACGGCCTGCGCCTGGTCGAGCGCGGCGCGGTAAGGGCGCGGGTCGATCACGAAGAGCACCTGTCCAGCCCTGACCTCGTCGCCCTCGTGGAAGTTGACCCGCTGCAGCACGCCCTCGACCTGCGACTGCACCGCGACCGTCTGCAGCGGCTCGGCGACGCCGGGGGCCTCGAGGGTGACCGGCACCGCACGGCGCACGACGCGTGCAGCGCTGATGGGCACGGGCGGCTGTTCGCGCGGCGCGGGCTTGCTGCACGCGAAGGCGGTCAGGGCAGTCAGGGCGGTCAGGGCGGTCGCGTGCTTCATCGATTGGGCGTGGTCTGGACGGTGTCCGGGCTCAGGCGGAGGTCGGCGCGGCCGTGGGCATCGAGCGCGCCGGCGTCGTGGGCGAGCTGAGCGAGTGAGGTTTGCCAGGTGAGGCGTGCGTCCACCTGCTGGGCTCGTGCATCGGCAAGCGCGCTCTGGGCTGCGAGGAGGTCGAGCACCGTGCCGACACCCGCCTTGTATCGGCCGAGTGCCACCTCCACCGACTGCTCGGCGCTCGCCAGGAGATCGGCGGCGGTGCGGACCCGGCGCGCGGCGGTCTGCAGCGAATAATACGCGCTGAACACCTCAAAGCTGACCTGTTGTTCCGTCGTCTGGGCGCGAGCCCGCGCGGCCTCCGCGAGCGCCTGGGCCTCCCGCTGCTGGTACTCCCGCGCGAAGCCATTGAACAGCGGAATGCTGAGGCCCAGACCGATCGTGTAGTTGTTGCCGCCGCCGGGCCGGTTGGCCAGGTAGGTGAAACCGCCGGTCCCGGTGGCTTGGAGCGAGGGCAGCCGCGCCCCGCGCAACTCGCGGACGCGCGCCTCCGCCTGCGCCGCCTGCGCGCGTGTGGCGGCGAGATCGGGCCGCTCGCGCACCGCGCGGGCGATGATGGCCTCCACGCTATCGGCCACCGGCGCGATGGGCTCGGGGGCGGCGAGGCTGTCGACATCGTACGGCAGGCTGGCGGGCAGGCCGAGCGCCAGGGCGAGTGCGCCGCGGGCGGTTTCCCGGGCGCCTTGCGTGGTCTCGAGCGCGAGCCGGGCCTGCGACAGCGCGGTGCGGGCCTGCAGCACGTCGGCGATGGTGGCGACGCCGACCTTCTGCCGTGCCTCGGCCGCGGCGAGGTTCGCCTCGGCATCGCGCAGCGACGCCTCCTGTGCGGAGATGAGCGCCTGATCGGCGAGATACTGATAGAAAGCGACCTCGGCGCCGAGCACCACGTCGGCGATGGTGGCGTTGTGGGTCCAGTCGGCCGCGAGGAGCGCCTGGCGCGCGCCTTCGACGGCACCGCTCCGGGCGCCGAAATCGAACAGGAGCCAGGAGAGCGAGGCGCTGGGTCCGTAGATCGTCTGCGACGCGGCGACGCGGCCGCCGGTGGCGATGGTCTTGATCCGCTCGATCGAGGCGGCGGCATCGACGGCCGGGTAATATGCGCCGCGGGCCGTCCCGTAGGCAGCCGCCGCGGCGCGCGCGTTCGCCCATGCCTCGCGCGTCGCCGGGTTGTTGCGGAGGGCGAGGTCGGCGATATCGGTGGAGGTGAGGTGCTGGAGCCGGCCGGCCAGGTCGGGCGGCAGGGCGGCCGCCGGCGCGCCCGCGCGCGGAGCGCCCGGCGGGGCCGGCGCCTTGGCGGGCGCCGTGGCTGGCGGGGTCCACGGCACCTCGGGTGCCGGTGCCGTGGCGTGGGCGCCGCCCGGCCCGGGGAGCCCGGGAGCGCAGCCGGCGAGCGCAAGGACGGCGACGAGGCCGGCGGCTCTCGGGCACCGGACTCCGGGCGGAAGGGCCATCGTGCGGCGCGTCTCCACGAAGATTCAGTCTTGCCTGAACATACTGAACGAAGTTAATCTTGCAACCGCGTTTTTCCCGGAGCCCTCGCTGCCCAAGCCCCCCTCGGAATCGGTTCTCGCTCCCGGCGCCGCCGACTACGTCGAGCGTGTGGCCCTCTTCTTCGAAGACGAGGGATTCTCGCGCACCGCCGGCCGGCTCTTCGGCTGCCTTCTGCTGAGTCCGGCGCCGCGCTCGCTCGACCAGCTCGCGCGCGCGCTGCAGGCCAGCAAGGCGAGCGTCAGCACGGAGAGCCGGCTGCTGGAGCGGCGGGGCATCGTGGAGCGGGTGCGGCGGCCGGCCGATAGGCGCATCTATTACCAGGTTCCGGCGGACCTGCCGGCGCGCACCATGGAGCTACGGCTCGACCGCATGCGACGTTTCAGCGGCCTCATTCGCGCCGTGCCCGCGCGCCCCCGTCGGGCGAGCACGGTGGTCGATGCGCGGTTCCGCGACATCGATGCCGCATACACCCTCATGATTGCCGCTCTGGCCGGTGCGCTGGCGGAGTGGCGCCGGCGCCCGGTCCGGCGACGCATCGCCCGGCGCGCGTCTCCGTCGTAGAGGCAGCGCCACAGTTCCGCGCCGGACTGTCACACCCGCGCTGACGTTGCACGGCTGCCCGCCGCAGTTCTGATTGGCGTGGCTCTTGCCACCCCGCCCTCCGCAAGCCAACTCATAGACCGGGCGGCAGTTGTCGAGCCGCTGTGCTATCGCTCGGAGCTCCGGACGTCCGGTCGGAAATGGATGCACGCGTGTCCACCAGGCCGACGCAGGCGAACGTCCGCAGCGTGCTGGTGCTCAACTACGAGTATCCCCCGGTGGGCGGCGGTGCTGGGGTCGCCACCGCAGCCCTCGCGGCGGCGCTCGCTGGCCGCGGCATCCGGGTCGACGTGGTCACCGCGCACCCCGGCGATCGCTCGATCCCGCCCGTCGTGGCAGAGGGCCGCGGCCTCACCGTGCATCGGGTGCGCAGCCGGCGCACCGCCGTGCACGAGGCCACCATGTTGGATGCCGCGAGCTACCTCGCGGCGGCGCTGCCGTGCGTGCGGCGGCTGCGGCGCGGCGTGACCTACGATGTCGCGCACTTCTTCTTCTCGCTGCCGACGGGAATGCTCCTGCCGCTCTTTCGCGGCGGGGAGGCCACGATCGTGTCACTGCGGGGCTCGGACGTGCCGGGGTACGACCCGTCCAACCGCGGCCTGCAGCGCGCCCATCGTCTCCTCCGCCCGGTAACGCGTGCGATCTGGCGCCGCGCCGACCGCGTCGTGGCGGTGTGCGAGAGCCTGGGTCGGCTCGCGCTCCGCACCGATCCGTGGCTCCGCTACACGGTGATCCCGAACGGCGTTGACATCGATTGCTTCCGGCCCGCCGCCGCCGCCGCCGCCGCTGCCGGCGCTTGCGCGGGCAGCCCGATCCGGTGCATCGCGGTCGCGCGGCTGGTCGAGCGCAAGGGTCTGGACGATCTGCTGCTCGCCGTGGCCCGGCTGGAGCACGGCCGCTACCGGCTGGAAATCGTAGGAAGCGGGCCGGCGGAGCCGGCGCTCCGCGACCTTGCGGGCCGGCTCGGCCTGGGTGATATGGTGCGGTTCACCGGCGCGGTGGGGCGGGCCGCGGTAGGCGAGCGGCTGCGCGATGCCGATCTGTTCACGCTTCCGTCGCGCGAGGAAGCGTTCGGCAACGTCTTCGCTGAGGCCATGGCGGCGGGGCTGCCGGTCGTCGGCACGGCGGTGGGCGGGATCCCCGAGGTCGTGCACGAGGGCGAGCACGGCTTTCTCGTGCCGCCTCGCGATCCCGGTGCGCTGGCCGCCGCCATCCGCCGCCTCGGCGAGCAGCCGGCGCTTCGCGCTGCGATCTCGACGCGCAATCGTGCCCGCGCGGTGTCGCACTTCTCGTGGGCCGCGGTGGCGGAGAAGTACCTCGCCGTGTACGCCGCCGCGAGGCGGGTCACGAAGGCAGAGCGCTCGTCTGGGAGCGAGCCCGCCGTTCACAATCTCGCTGCGGTGGACGGCCCGCCCGCGGCCGGCCCGCTCGTCACCCAGCGATGATGCCATTGCCGGCTTCTGCCGATCAGTGCGCCGCGCTTGCGCGGCGGCGCCTCCTCACGCTCCTCGGCTGGGCCGGTCGCACCCACTTCTGGGCCGCGCGGCTCGGCGGCGCCGGCATCGGGCGCCCGCTTCGCGAGCGCGACGTCTTCGCGGCGCTCGCCGAGCTTCCACCGGTGTCCGCGCGCGAGCTCCGGCTCGCCGGCACCGGCGCGGTGCGCGACGGCTGGATCCGCCCCTGGTGGGCATCCTCGCTTTCATCGGGCTCGACCGCCGAACCGTTTCGAATGTACTTCGATCCCCGCGCGTGGTCGCTCCTCAGGTACCGCGTCAAGCTGCGCGCGCGCGGGGCGTGCGGGGTATCGCCACATGATCGCATCGCGGTGCTCGACGCGATTCCGCCGGCCGCGGAAGGCCGCTCCGCGATGGAGCGATTGGGCGTCTTCCGCCGGATCAGTGTCATGCAGCCGGTGGAGCGGATGGCGGAGAAGCTGGCCGCGCATCGGCCGGCGGCGGTCTACGGACCTCCGTCCGCATTGCTCGCGGCCGGGCGCGCGCTCTCCGGGACGGGGCGAATGCTTTCGGTCCGTGCGGTGTTCGCGAGCGGCGAGCCGCTACACGCATCAACCCGCGCCGAGGTCGCCGCGGCGTACGGCGCGCCGGTGCTCGACGTCTACGGTAGCGCGGAGACGAAGGAAATCGCCTGGGAGTGCCTTGCGGGCGGCCGGCACGTGAACGCCGACGTACTTCACGTGGAGATCGTGCGGCCCGACGGCCGCGTGGCGAGCACCGGCGAGGAGGGCGAGATCCTGGTGTCGGTGCTGGTGAATCGTGCGATGCCGCTCCTCCGCTATGCCACCGGCGACCGCGGCGTGCTCCAGCCCGGGCAGTGCGCATGCGGGTCCCCGCTGCCGCTGCTCGAGCTGGTGAGCGGGCGGGAGGCGGACGCCCGCGAGCTGGACGGTCGCCGAGTCGCGGCGAACGGACTCACGGCCGCGATGGAGCGCGTCGAGGGCCTCGTCCGGTATCGGGCGAGCCGGCGGGTCGGCCGGCATCCCCGGATGCGTGCGACCCCTGCGCGCCAACCCGACCCCGCGCGGGCGGACCACGGCGTCCGCGCGGTGGACCGGCTCGCCGACGGGCCCGCCCCACTGTCCGGATCCGCACCGACTTCGTCATCCGATCGGAGCGACGCATGATCGCCCGCATTCCCCCGAGCACGCCGGGGCCCCGCGCCCGGGGCAAGGGCGCCGCCCCACGGCTGCCGCATCCGTACACGCCGTACCCCGAGCTGATAATCAATTTCTGTCCGACCGGCATGGTGCCCACCAGGGCGATGACGCCGCACGTGCCGATCAGTCCCGCCGCGGTGATCGACGATGCGTGCCGCGCGCTCGAGCTCGGCGCAAGCATCGTCCACCTGCACGCCCGCGAGCGCGACGGCACGCCGAGCTATCGGGCCGAGTTGTACGAGACGATGATCCTGGGCATCCGCGCGCACGTGCCCGAGGCGATCATCTGCGTGAGCTGCAGCGGGCGGAATTTTCCCGAGTTCGAGCGGCGGAGCGAGGTGCTGGACCTTTCCGGCCGCGCGCGGGCCGACCTCGCGAGTCTCACGCTCACCTCGCTTGACTTCCCGACCGGGACCAGCCAGAACAGCCCCGAAATGGTCGTCCGCCTGGCCGAGCGGATGGCGGAGCGCGGCGTAAAGCCCGAGCTCGAGTGCTTCGATTTCGGCATGATCAACGCGGCGAACCTGCTCATCACCAAGGGCCTTGCCGCACCGCCGTTCTACTTCAACCTGCTGCTCGGCTCGCGCTACTCGGCGCCGGCGACGGCGCGCCATCTCTCCGCGATGCTGGTGGACCTGCCGCCCGACTCGCTCTGGTCGGGCGCAGGCATCGGCCTCTTCCAGCTCCCGATGAACACGCTCGCGATTGCCATGGGCGGGCACTGCCGCGTGGGGCTCGAGGACAATATCTACTACGGGTTCGACCGGTCGGAGCTCGCGACCAACACTGCGCTGGTGGCGCGGGTGAAGCAGTTGAGCGAAATCTTCGGACGTCCGCTCGCGAACCCGGCGCGTGCGCGCGCGATGTTGGGGCTCGGACCGTCCGCGGGCACGCGGTCCGTCGGCGCGGCCACCGGCGCCGGGGCGGGCGCATGATCGAAAGCGCGCTGCTCGCGGCCGAAAGCGCTCACGCGCCGCCCGGCGTGTCGCGCGTCAAGCTGCTCGACGGTGCCTCCGACGTCGCGGCGGCCGAATGGAATCGCCTCGCGCGCCGCGGCTTTCATCAGCATCGCTGGTTCGTGGCCGCTGAGCTGAGTGGGTGGCGCGCGCGGCACGTGACGCTCGTGGGCGCGGCGGGACTCGCGGCCATCGTGCCGGCGTATCTGGTCGCCGACGGCGGCGACGGCAACCTGCACGACCTCTGGCTCGGCCCCTTCGCCGCCGCGGCGGCCCGGCTCGGTCTCCGCCTCAATCCGGCGCTCTGCGTAATGGCGCCGTTCGCACGCGCTTCGGCGCCGCTCGGTGAAGTCGCGGCGCTGCCGGTCGCGACCATTGACGATGCGTTCGCGGCGCTCGAGGAACGGGCCCGGCGCGATGGTGCCAGGGCGGTGGTCTGGCCGTTCGTCGACGCGGGCGACACGCGCCTGATCGAAGTCGCGCGGCGCCGGGGCTACGCAGCGCTCTACGGCGGGGCGGCGGCGCGGCTCGCCGTCACGTGGACGTCGTTCGACGGCTATGTCGCGAGTCGCAGCAAGGCGGTGCGGCGCACCGTGCGCGCCGAGCGCGAGGCGATGGCCACCGCTGGCCTTCGCCTCGACGTGGTGGAGGATTTTCGCGGGCACACCGGCGCCATGGACGCGCTGCTTCGCTCGGCATATCGAGAGCGGAACGGCATCGAGCCGCGCGCGGGCCGGGCGTTCTTCGACCGGCTCGCCGCGGATCCCGATCCGGGCATCTGGGCTCAGCTCACCTGGCGCGGCGACCAGCTCGTCGGCATGAGCGTGAACCTGGCGGCCGGGGGCGTGCTGGACGGCACGTTCACGGCGCTCCTGCCGAAGTACCGAGGTGGTCCCGCGTACTACAACGATCTGATCTACGAGCCGGTGCGCATCGCCTGCGGCCGCGGCATCGGGCAGATCGATCTGGGTCCGACGGCGCTGGTGCCCAAGCTGCTCCGCGGCGCGCAGCTCCGCCCCCGAGTCACGCTGGTGCGGGGATCGACGGCGACGAGCCATGCTCTGCTCGCGGCGCTCGGGCGCGTGGTGGCGGCGCGCACCGCGTCCAAGGAGCGGAAGCGCCTGGCCGGCTTCGGGCGGCGCGGGCGGGGGAGCGGGCGATGATGGATATCGGGCGCACGGCCCAAGTCGCCGCCGCGCTCTCCCGGCACGGGCGCGCCAAGCGGAGCGCGGTGGAGGCCTGGCAGGCCGACCGGCTCCGCCGCGTGATCGCTCATGCCTATGCGCGGGTGCCGCATTACCGGGCCCTGTTCGATCGGTACGGGGTGCGCCCCGAGCAGATTCGCGGCGTCGCCGATCTCGCCCGAATCCCGATTACGAACAAACCCGACCTGGCGCGCGCTGCACCCGCTGAAGTCGTCGCGCGCGGCTACTCGCCCGACCGGCTCATCCCCCAAATCACGAGCGGGACATCGGGCCAGCGGATCACGTTGTATCGCACCTGGCTCGAGATCCGTCTCCAGCACCTGTTCCGGCTCCGGGCCCTCCGGAGCGTTGGCGTGCGCGCGCGCGATGTGACGGCGAGCATCGGCCTCACGCACGAGGTGCACGGGCGCGACCACAAGACGATCGGCCGCACCCTGCGCGCCCTCGGCCGGTATCGCAGGGTGCGGCTCGACGTGTTCACCCCGCCGGAGGTCCTGGCCGAGCAGCTTCGCGCGTGCGCGCCCGACGTCGTGAGCGGCTACCCCGGCACGATCGCGCGGGCCGCGGCACACCTGCTCGACAACGGCGGCCGCGCCGTCCGGCCCCGGCTCGTGCTGGTGGGCGCCGAGGTGCTCACGCCGGCGATGCGGCATTCAATCGAGTCGGCGTTCGCGGCGCCCGCCTTCGACATGTACGGGAGCCACGAATTTGGCCTGCTCGGCTGGCAATGCGCAGCCACGGGCGCAAAGCACATCCCCGACGACAGCATCGTGCTCGAGGTGCTGAAGGACGGACGTCCGGCCGAGGAGGGCGAGACCGGCGAGGTGGTCGTCACGGCACTGCACCGTTACGCGATGCCGCTCATCCGCTACCGGCTCGGTGATCTCGCGACCCGCGGCCCAGCGGTTTGCACCTGTGGGGCGCCGTGGTCGACCATCGGCGAAATCCAGGGGCGCACCATGGACTTTTTCACGCTGCCCGGGGGACGGGTGCTGCACCCGTACGAGCTGTTCGTCGCGATGCTGTACCACGACGGGTTGCCGGTGCGGCAATATGAATTCGTGCAGGAGCGCGGCGACCGCGTGGTCATCCGGCTGGTGCTGGCGCCCGGTTGGGACGGCTGTGCGCTGCGCGCGGCGGAGGACCGGACGAGAGCCGTGCTCGGCCCCGATGTGGAGCTCGGCGTCGAGGTGGTCGACCAAATCGCCCCGGGGCCGAACGGAAAGTTTCGCGCGATCCGGCGCGAGGCGGCCGACGGCGCGGCGCCCGGCGTGGCGATGTCCGCGCCCGAGCGAGCCTGAGCCGCGATGGGTGCCGAGCTGCGGCCCGATGTGCAATCCGCGCCGGCGCTCGGCGCGCCGGCGCTCGGCGCCTGCCACGCGCGGCTGGGAGGACCCATCGTGTTCGCGCACTGCGTCACCGCGATGCCGCAGATCGAGGCGGTCTGCGCGGCGGTGCCGGGCCTGCAGGCCTACGCGGCGGAGCGGGCGCTCGCGGTCGCGGGAGCCGACGATGTGGTCTTGCTGGCGCAGCCGCCCGATGCCGCGTTCCTCGACCTGCTGGCGCAATGGGGTCTGGGGCCGCCGCGCGAGCGCATCGTCGTGCCGGCGCCGCCTGCCGGGCGCTCCTTTGCTGAAAGCGCCCTGGCGGTCCGCGCGCGGGCCGACGCACCGGCACTCCGCCGCCTGGGCGAGCTGCTCGGCCCGCGCGTAGGCGTCTGGGTGGACGCGTTGCACGCGGAGGCTGCCGACCAGGCGCTCGCCGAGGGATTGGGCCACGCGGCGCGCACGGTCGCGGGCGATCCGAGCGCGACCTACCGCGCCGACCGGAAGCAGCTGATTCGGGCCAGCGCGATCGAGCTCGGCGTGCCGGTGGCGCCGGGCACCGTGATCGAGCTCGCACAGGGTGCCGGCGACCGGCGCGCGGACGCGACGGCGCTCGCCGCGGCGATCCGCCGGTTCGCGCGGCGCACCGGTCGGGCGATTGTGCGCGGGTCGGTGGGATCGAGCGGGACGAGTCTCTGGGTGAGCGGCGCCGCCGAGGCTGAGGTCGAGAAAACCGTTGCCGATATCCTCCGGCGCGAAGACAACCAGGTGTACCTGGTCGATGAGCTGCTCGACGTTGCCGTCTCTCCCAACGTACAGACGTTCATCGATCCGGTGGACCGGTGCGTCACCTGCATCGGCATCACCGATCAACTGCTGGACCAGGCTGGTGCCCACTTCGGCAACGTTTACCCATCGTGCGCCGAGACGGCGCCGCGGCTGGTCGAGCACGCGCTGTGCCTCTCGCAGCGGCTGGCGGACCAGGGACTCACGGGCGTGATCGGCTTCGACTTCGTCGAGTATGCGGATTTCGGCGGGCGCCGCCGCGCCGTGCTGGCCGAGATCAACCCACGCTACAACTCCGCCAGCTATCCGCTGGCGCTGATGGAGCGGCTCACTATGCGGCAGCGTGCGTTCGGCCGGCCCGAGCCGGCGGCATTCGCCGCCGGCCGGATCGCGACGCCAGCGCGGTCGTTTACAGAGCTTCGGACGCTGCTGGGCGGCCGGTTGTTTGATCCGCGCACCGGCACCGGCGTGGTGCCGTTCCACGCCGCGGCGGTTGGCAACGGCGTCGTGGGTGTGGCCGTCTTCGCGCGGACGCGCGAGCAGGCGGCGCGCGACTTCGCCGCGCTGGCGGCCGGGGCCTGCCAAGGCCGGGATTCGGATGGCCGTTAGCGAGCGCGTGGGAATGCGCGGCCAGCGGGCCGGCGTCGGTGGCGGCGTGCGCCACGCGCCCGCGCGCCTGGCGGCCGACGTGGAGCGGCGATTCGTGGTGCCGACATACACCTCGCGGCGCCCGGGGCGCTGGGCCGCGGCGCATCGAACGCTGGCCTTGCCGTTTTCGCTCGTCGGGACGGTCAGCCGCCATGTCGCGATGCTCGACGGTGCCGAACTGTCGGTCGCGTGCGCCGGGCGCGCCGGGCGATTCGAGGCGCTGCTCGGTGCGCTCGGAGCGGAACCGTCCGCGCGTGCGAACTCCGGCGTTTCGGCGCGCGCGCCGCTCTGGAGCCCCGCCGCCTTGGCGCGGCTCGACGCCGACATGACCATGGCACACGTGCATCGCTGGGCTGCGCCCGCCTTCCGGCGGGCCGGCTGGATCACGGTGCCTGAGGCGGTGCGCTGGGTCGGCACGACCGCCACCGTACCGCCACCGGACCCATCGGACAGTCTTCGAGCCAACCTGCGCAAGGTCGCACGGTACGATTACCGGCTCGAGATCGCCACGGCGCCGTCCGATTGGGAGGAGTTCTTTGCCGGCATGGTCGTCCCTTCGGCCCGCAGCCGATTCGGCGCCGATGCATGGGTCCCCTCCGCGCATCTCCGGCGCGCGCTCGCGGCCCGCGGAGCGATCCATTTCGCTCGGCGCGACGGGCGGCGCATAGCGGGGATGTGCGTGGTGCCATGCGCGGACGGAATCTGGTGCCCGGTCGGGGGGCTGGCGGGCGGGGATGTTCGGCTGCTTCGGGAGGGCGCCGAATCGGCCCTGCAGGCGCTCTCGTTCGCATGGGCGCGGGCGCAGGGCCACACACGGATCGACCTCGGGCGTACGGTGCCGTTCCTCAACGACGGAGTAGCGCGGTCGAAGCGGACGTGGGGATTCGCACCGGCCCTTGATCCGTTGGTGCCGCTGGTCGCGATCCGCATGCGCGCCGGGAGGGCAAAACTCGAGCAGCTGTTCGCGCATTCGCGGCTGCTGCACGAAACCGATCAGGGGCTTGCGCCGCTTGGCGGCGAGGAAGGCCGGCGCGAATGAACCGCATCCGCAAGTATCTGCACGACGCGCGCACCTTTCCCGGCGACGCGGCAAATGCGTGGCGGCGGGAGCGATTTGGAGGCGTTTGCGAGGAGCTGGCGCAGCGGACTGCCTATCGCCTCGTGCGCTGGAGTCGCTCGCTCGTGCTGGAGCAGGAGCTTGCCTGGTCCACCGATGCACCGCCCCCGGCCGGCATCGAGATCAGGCAGTTCTCCGGGCCCGACTGGGCCCGGATGGCGCCGCTCGCGAGCCTGCGGACGCGGACGATCATGGCGATGGCGAGCGCGCGCGGCCGCACCTTGCTCGTCGCCTGGCGCGGCGCCGCGCCGGTGGGTTACGCCTGGTGCTCGGAGCGGATGGAGCGCGACATCGAAACGTTTCCGCTCCCCCTCCCGAGCGATGCCGCCTATCTCTGGGGGCTCTACACGCCGCCTGCCGAGCGGTGCCGAGGGATCGGCACGGCACTCGCGCGGGCGCGACTTCAGTGGGCGCGCGACCAGGGATACCGGCTTGCCTGGCGCGTGATCGCGGTGCACAACGCGGCTTCCTTTCGCACCGCGGAGAAATCCAGCGGGCGCGCGCCGCGCATCCTGGGCGAGTTGCGGTCCCTCAAGCTGCTCTGGCTCCGGAGCATGCGGTACCGTGCGTGGGAGCGGCCACTCGAGCTCACGCTTGCTGGACCGGTCGTGCAGGCAACGGCCCTTCCCGATGAGGCGAGATGCGCGAGCGGCGACGCATGAGCGGCGACGCATGAGCGGCGACGCATGAGCGCGGCGGCCGCCCCGACGCAGCAGGCCGGTCCCCCGCGTGGCATCGCACCGCCGCGGAGCACGTTCCGCCGCATCGCACTTTACGGCGCGGCCCGGGCGGCGATCGCCGGCGTACTTGCGATCCGCGGCCTCGTGCTCGCCACCCTGCTCGGGCCGGCCGCATTCGGCGGTTGGGCCCTCATTCGCCTTGGCCTCGGCTACGCCGGCTTCGCGGCGCTCGGCATCCACCGCGGCCTCGAGCTCGAGTTGACGCGGGCGCGCGGCCGCTTCGAGACGGGGGCCGCTCGAGACGGTCCCGCGCGCGCGGCGCTGGGCTACGTGCTGGTGGTGTTCGGCGCGATCGCGGCGGTGGCGCTCGCGGCGTCGTTTGCCGTCACAGAGCCCGAGCGCGCGTTCGAGCTCCGCGCGTTCGCGGCCGCCGTGCTCGCCGAGCAGCTCTACGTGTACGGGCTCATCGCGCTCAGAGTGCAGGCCAATCTGCGCCGCTACGCGGGCCTCGAGTTCGCGCATGCTGTGCTGCAACTCGTCTGCACGTTGGGGTTGGCGGTGCGGTGGGGGCTCGACGGCGCGCTGGTCGGGTTGGTTATCGGCAATGTCCTCTCCCTCGGCCTCCTGCCCGGCATGGTACCGCTCAGACCCGCGTTCGACGTAGCGAGCGTGCGGAGGCTGCTCAGCGTCGGGGTTCCGTTCGCCATTGCGCTCGGACTGGCACGCTTGCTCTCCAGCGTGGATCGGCTGACCGTGGTGACACTCGGCGGCCGGGTCATGCTGGGATACTACGCATTCGCGGTTGCGGTGGCGGGGCTCGCGGCCGCCGTGGGCTGGGTGATTCGCACGGTGGTCTTTCCCGAGGTCTATCATCGGATGGAAACGGCCGGCGCGGCGCGCGCGGTGCGCGAGCACGTCGAGCGATCGATTCTTCCCTTCGTTCAGCTCTTCCCGCCGATCCTGGGCCTCGGCGCGCTCGCGCTCCGCCCCGCACTTGCGCTGCTGGCACCGCGCTACGCGCCCGCCGCCCCCGCGGGCGAGCTGTTCATCTTCAGCGGCGTCGCGGCAGGCCTCGCGAGCCTCGGCGCGGTCGGCCTCGTCGCGGCGGAGCGGCAGCGGGTTCTGCCGGTGTTCGCCGGAGCAGGCACCGCGCTCAACCTGGTGCTGTCGCTCACCGCGCTCCGGCTCGGGCTGGGTCTCGAGGCAGTGGCGGCCGGTGCGCTCCTCAGCCAGACGGCGTATGGCGGCGCTGTGCTCGTGGTGAATCTCAAGTCCGCCGAAGGATCGCCCGGCGCAGCGGCGGCGCGTGCCACGGCCTGCCGGGCGGTGCTGCCGCTCGCCTGGTGCGCGGTGAGCGTGCTCGCCGTTCGGCGGGTCTGGCCCGGCGCCGATGTGAGCTCGACCGCGCTCGCAGCCGCCGCGTATCTGGTGCTGCTGGTTCCGCTCGTGCCGCGGCTCGCGGCGGCGGCGCGGCGGGCGATGATTCGGGGTGGGATGGCACGCGGTGCGATGCTGCGCGATGCGCCCGCGCCGCGCGCGGCGCCGCGCGCCGGTGCAGGGGACGTCGTATGACCGGGGCGACCGCCCCGTTCTGCGTGCTGGTGCTTACCGTGAACCGCATCGGGCTCGATGCGGCCGCCGAGATCGCCCGGCTGCCCGGCGTGAGTCGCGTCGCGGCGCTCACGGGTCCGATGGCGCTTCGCAAGCGCCCAC
This sequence comes from Gemmatimonadales bacterium, assembly GCA_036279355.1. Classification (NCBI taxonomy): domain Bacteria; kingdom Pseudomonadati; phylum Gemmatimonadota; class Gemmatimonadia; order Gemmatimonadales; species Gemmatimonadales bacterium. The sequence goes on along the minus strand of DASUJH010000058.1, from coordinate 19,208 downwards.
CTCTCCGCAAGGCGCTCCGTATGTGGCGCTATGGCGGCGCGAGCGCCGTGCTGCGCGGCGCGGCGGCGCGGGGCCTTCGGGCATTGCGCGGGGAGCCTCCCGCCGCGCGTCTGGCGGAATATGCCGCGCAGCGTTGCCCGGGAGTGGAGTACGAGCACGTCGCGGATTTCCATTCCGCGAGCACGCTCGAGCGGGTGCGCGCCCTTGCACCGGATCTGGGCGTCGTCGTAGCCACGCCCCGGCTGCTCCCGTCGTTGTTCAGGCTCCCCCGGCTCGGTTCCATCAACCTGCACTTCGGCCACGCGCCCGAATACCGCGGTTCGGCGCCCGCATTCTGGGAGCTGTACGAGGGCACGCCCGAGGTGGGGCTCACCGTGCACTGGGTGAACGAGCGGCTCGACCAAGGCGACATCATCCTGCAGGAGCGGCTACCGCTCGACCTCATGCCGCCGGGGGATCCGATGCGATATCTCACGCGCTACTGGAGGGAGCAACTTGCGCCGGCCGGCATTCGACTGCTGGTGACGGCAGTCGAGCGGTTGACCCAAGGTCCCGTGCCTGCTCGGGCTCAAGACCCCGCGCGCGGCCGCTTTTTCCTGCGGCCGACCGGGCGCGACAAGCGCGAGCTCAGGCGGCGGGTCCGGGCTCGCCGCGTCGGGGCTCGCCGTGCGGGGCGCTCCACGCTCACACCTTCAGGATGATCCGCCGCCGCCAGAGCGCGGCAAGCACCACGTACCAGCACGCCACGAACACGATCGCGAAAGCGAGCGACGCCGCGCGCGCGGGCAGCCACGACGCGAACGCGGCCCGGAACACCGCGGTCTCGACCGGCACGCTGGCGCCGCCGTAAGGCACGCGAACCACGGTATAGATGAGCCGCGCCGCGAGCTCCGAGCCCACGAACGCCGTGATCGGGTTCACGCCGAACACGACGAACGGGTGCACCCACCACGCCGCCTTCCGCTCTTCGATGAGCCACGTGCATGTCGCGAGCGACATCGCCGCCAGGCCCGCGGTGAACACGACGTAGGAGCTGGTCCAGAGATTCTTGTTGATCGGGAAGCCCCAACTCCAGACGAGCCCCCCCACAGTCGCAATTGCGCCCGCCCCGAACAGTTGATTGAGCCGCACCGAGAGCGGCTCGGGCCGGGTGAGCCGACGCCCCGCAGCCGCGCCCAGGAGTGCCGTGGCCACGGCGGGCACGGTCGCGAGGATTCCTTCCGGATCCCAGGTCCGCGTCTCGGGCCAGAGATGACCGCCGAGCAGCAGGCGGTCGAGCCATGCCGCGAGCGTTGCGTCGGGGGGCGCGAGCGCGGCAGGTCCGACGCCCGGGACCGGGGCGAGCGCGAGCAACAGCCAGTAGCCCACGAGGATTGCGCCGGCAATCAGAAGCTGGGTGCGGGGCGGGGAGCGGAGGACGATCAACCCGGCGCAGAGATACACCACGCCGATCCGCTGCAGGACGCCCGGAATTCTGAGATGCGCGATCCAGTCGCGCGGGAAGAACGGAAAAGCCGAGACGAGGAGCCCGAGCACGATGATGACCACGCCGCGCCGCAGCACCTGGCGCACCAGAGCCCGCTCGTCGTCGCCGCGCTTGCGTCGGGCCATGAGCGAGAGGTGGGTCGTGACCCCGACGATGAAGAGGAAGAACGGAAAGATGAGATCGGTGGGCGTCCATCCGTTCCACTCGGCGTGGCGGAGCGGCGGGTAGATGGCGCTCCAACTGCCCGGCGCGTTTACCAGGAGCATGGCGGCGACCGTCGCGCCGCGGAAGACGTCGAGCGAGATGAGGCGGCCGGCTGCTGTGGCGCTTCCGCGGGCAGCCGGCGTCGCGGGCGCCACGGTCGCAGACGCCTCAGCGCGGGCGGTCACGTGGAAGCGCGGCATCGCGCTGGGTTGCCGTGCTGACGACGTACCGTGCGTGCTCCCGATCGAGGCGATCGAGCGTGCGCTCGAGCGCGTCGCCGACGACCTGGATGCGCGGGAGGCGGAACGGATCGAACCCCGCCGCGTGCGGGTTCAGCGCGGCCGGGCCCGCGACCTCGAGGATCGCATCGAAGCGGTAGCGAACCGTCCGGCCGCTCTTCGCGTCCCGCCAACTGCCGGCTTGCGCCAGTGCGCGGTTCTTCGGCCAGACGCCAAGCGGGAGCGCGAACGTGCGGACATGGTAGCCGGGCACGGCGGAGTCGATGGCCATGAGCCCGCGCGCGATCTGCTCCTCGACGCCGGCGTCGGTGAGCGTCGCCAGATTGGCGTGCCACAGCGTGTGCGCGCAGAGCTCGAAGCCCAGCCCCGCCAGAAAACGCAGCTTGCGGAAGCGCCACTCGGTGTGCTGACCCTCGATCCCCCGGTCGCCGAAGAACGCATGGCCGGCGCTTGCGGCCGGGAGCAGACAGAAGGTGGCGCGATTGGACCAGCCGGGGTGCGTGGCGGCGAAGGCGAGCCAGATGCCGAGCGCGCTCAGCGGGTCGGGTTCGAGCCGGCCGCCGCGCTCGACGTAGCGGAACTGGCCCGGCGAAGCGTCGTCGAAGGAAACGACCACGGGCGACATGCCGGCTGGCACCGCGATGTCGCCATCGACGAGCTGCGAGACGGTGATAGGCCGGTAGCCGCGATCGTAGAGCAGTTGGAGGTCGCGGCGGAAGTGCTCGCGCGAGCGGCTCCAGCGGCCGTCGCTCTCGCCGATCAGATGGTACTCGAAGATCGGCACCCGGCCGACGGCGGCGGCCGCGGCCGGCTGCTGGGCAACCGCGCGCGCCGCGCCGGATGTCGAGAGCGCGGCGAAGACCACGCCGGCAACGCGCACGGCGAACGCCGCACCGGGCATTGAGATCGTGTGAGTGTGAGGGGCGCCGGGAAGTTAGAGAGGCGCCCGGCGCCGCGCTACGGCCGTGCGTGGCGCTACTGCGCCAATCGCCCGAGCGCCGCCGCCGCAGAATCGATGGCTGCCGCCTCGGCGGCGAGCACGTCCTTCATGCGCGCCACCTGCTCGTCGGCCTCCTGCCAACGGCGCTGTTCGATGGCCTCGCGAATGCCTGGCAGTGTCTTGACGCCGTAGCCGGTGTAGAACCCCGGCGCGTAGATCTGGTGCCGGAACCACGGGCGGCCCGGCAGCCCCTCGTCGCTCGTGAGCGCGCGTTCGGTGGCCATGAGCCTCGCGTTGACGGCCGCCAACGCGGCGGTCCGGGTGGCCGAGTCCGGTGCGGCCAGTTGACTTGAATCGAGCCGCGCCAGCAGCGAGTCGTAGTCCTGTGCGCTCGCCTCCAGTTGGTCGAGCCCGTTCTCCAGCGGCGCGAAATTGAGGAAAGGCGGCACCGGCTCGGCCGGCGGGGGCGCCTCCGGGGCGCGCGGATCGGATTCGGCGACGAAGACGCTCTCCGCCAGCTCGCGGTTCAATTCGCGCGCCGAGTCCTGCCGCGCGCTCAGCAACTGCTCTACCTCGGTCCGGTACTTCGAGATTGCGTCGGCCAACCCGCCGAAGCGGAACGGCAGCACCTCGGCGCTCGCGAGCCGCATCACCGCCGTGCCGACGGTCTGCGCCAGCGCCCGGCCGTACACCTTGGACGAGTCGCCGAAGTGGTCCACCCAATACGGATCGTCGTAGATCGAGTGGTACACGCCGCCGGAGCCGGCACCCTCGCCGCCGAACTCGAGGTCGAGCGACGCGATGCCCAGGTGCTGGAGGAAAGGTGTGTAGTCGGAGCCCGAGCCGAGGGCGTTGATACGGAGGTCCTGCCGGTCCCGCGCCTCGCGGCGCTCGGCACCCGAGGTGGTCGCGATTTGGTGGAGCTGCGCGCGCCGCCACACGGTGAACCCGGTCTCCGGGTCCATGACGTCGCGCGCCACGCCGTTGATGAACGCCTCCAGCGAATGCGAGCCGTTCATCTGGAGGAAGCCACGCCCGCTTTCGTCAGTGTTGAGATACACCGCGGCGTGCCGGGTCAGCTCGTCCGCATGGGTCTCCACCCATTCGGTCGAGCCGAGCAGGCCCGGCTCTTCGCCATCCCATGCCGCATAAATGACCGTCCGGCGGGGCCGCCACCCCTGCCGCACCATCTCGCCCAGGGCGCGCGCCTCTTCCAGGAGCGCCACCTGGCCGGAGATCGGATCCACCGCGCCGTTCACCCACGCGTCGTGATGGTTGCCGCGCACGATCCACTCGTCGGGCGCCTCGGCGCCGGCGATCCGCGCGATCACGTCGTAGATGGGCCGAACCCGCCAGTCGCTCTTCACCCGGAGGTGCACCCGCGCGGGCCCCGGGCCCACGTGATAGGTCAGCGGCAGCGCTCCGCGCCACTCCGCTGGCGCCAGCGGGCCGCCGATGGCGGCGAGCAGCGGCTCGGCGTCGCCGTAGGAGATCGGCAGCACGGGGATCTTGGTGAGCGTCCGTGCCTCCGAGAGCGGTAGCCGCTTGGCGTCCGGCGTAGCGCCGACGCCGGGTGTGAGCGGGTCTCCCGAGTAGAGCGGCATGTCGGCGACGCTGCCCCGCTGCACGCCCCCTCTGGGGCGCATCGGGCCGCCGGGGAAGGCGTCGCCCATGAAGTAGCCGTCGTTGCGCGGATCGGAGTAAATGAGGCAGCCCACAGCGCCGTGCTCGGCGGCCACCTTGGGCTTGATGCCGCGCCACGACCCGCCGTAGCGCGCGATCACGATGGCGCCCTTCACGGATACGCCGAGGCGCTCGAGCCGATCGTAATCGGACGGAATGCCGTAGTTGACGTACACCAGCGGTGCCGTGACGTCCCCGTCGATCGAGTAGGCGTTATAGGTCGGGAGCTGCTCGGACTTCTGCCCCGAGGTGGGGTCGCCCGGCACCGTGGGCTCCTCCAGCCGGGCGCGGAAGCGGGTTGGAGCGAGGAGCTCGACCACCCGCTCCTTGGGCGTCGGGAAGAGCACATCGAACTGCTCGATCGAGGTATCCCATCCCCACGAGGCCAGGCGGTCGCGGATCCACTCGGCGTTGGCCTTGTCGTATGGCGAGCCCAGGTGGTGCGGCCGAGCGGCGAGGTGGCGGGTATAGGCGCGCATGCTGTCGGGACTTGGAATGGCGCGGAGCCGGGTCTCCCACTGCCGCTCCGCCGCCGCTCGCTTCGGACTGAAACCCGGCAGCGGTTGCGGTCCCCTCGAGGGGGCTGCGAGGAGGGCTGTCACGAGCACACAACGGAGGGCCGGCCGAGCGCTGGTGGGCATGCGAAGCTCCCTGGTGGGCCGGCGCCATCTCGCCCCGCGTAATTGGGGTCACAGACGGCCACGGCGAGCGGCGGTATCCTGGTGGCTCGGAAGCGGCTCCCAAGATTCGCTCGAAGGAGTGACCTATGCTTTGGCTTGCGGTGATTCTGCTGATCCTGTGGATTCTTGGCTTCGGCATCTTTCATATTGCCGGCGGCTTGATCCACATCCTGCTGATCCTCGCCATCATCGCGTTCGTGTATTATCTCGTCACCGGGCGTCGAGCGGTATAGGTACCCGGAAGCGAACTGGCGACGCGAGGGGCGGTCCGATCGGGCCGCCCCTTGGCACATGCGCGCGCCGGGCTGTCCGAATCGTCTCCGCCTCGCTTGCAATCCGATAATGTTGCTCGCAATTTGGGTCGACGAAAGGAGGCGACCATGGCGCAGGAACAAGCGGTCCCCGACGTGATGCCCATCGACCGGCGCGGCTATGCACACCCCGAGGTGCTGGTTTCGACGGCGTGGGTGGCCGAGCATCTGTCCGATCCGAAGGTACGCCTGATCGAGTCCGATGAAGACGTACTGCTGTACGAGACCGGCCACATCCCGGGCGCGGTGAAGGTCGATTGGGTGGCGGACCTCAACGACCCGCTCCAGCGGGATTACGTCGGCCGTGAGCGCCTCCAGGCGCTGCTCCGGTCCAAGGGTGTGAGCCGCGACACGACGATCGTGCTCTACGGTGACAAGAACAACTGGTGGGCGACATACACCTTCTGGGTGCTGCGCCTCTTTGGACTCGAAAACCTGCGGCTCATGGACGGCGGGCGGCTCCGGTGGATCCAGGAGGGGCGCCCGCTCACCACGGACGCGCCGACATACCCGCCGGGCGACATCACCGTGGGCGAGCGGAACGACGCCGGGCTCCGCGCCTTCCGCGAGGAGGTGTTGGCGCACATGCGCGCGGGGCGGCCGATGGTGGACGTGCGGAGCCCCGAGGAGTACCGCGGCGAGCGGCTCCACATGCCCGACTATCCGAACGAGGGCACGCTCCGCGGCGGCCACATTCCGGGGGCGCGGAGCATCCCGTGGGGGCGCGCGGTGAGCCCCGAGACCCACACGTTTCGCCCGGCGAGCGAGCTGCGCACGATCTACGAGCAGGAGAACGGTCTCAAGCGCGACGCCGACACGGTCGTGTACTGCCGGATCGGAGAGCGGTCATCGCATACCTGGTTCGCGCTCACGTACCTCCTCGGCTTTGATCGCGTGCGAAACTACGACGGCTCGTGGACGGAGTGGGGCAATGCCGTGCGGGCGCCGATCGAGAAGCCGTGATCGATCGCGAGACCCAGATCCAGGTCCTGGTCGACCACTACAAGCGGCCGCGCCACAAGGGCGCGCTGGAGGGGGCGGACGTCACGATGCCCGGCGGCAACCCCGGCTGCGGCGATCTGGTGACGATGCACGTACGCACCGAACCGGGGTCGGACCGGATCGAGGCGGTGCGCTTCGAGGGCGAGGGGTGCACCATCAGCCAGGCGGCGGCGTCGATCCTCGCGGAGCGGGTGAACCGCACGCATCCGACGCTCGACGAGGTGCTCGACTACTCCTACGACCGGATGATCGACCAGCTCGGCCGCGAGGTGGTCGGCTTTCGCGAACGCTGCGCCACGCTCGCGCTCGGCACGCTCAAGATGGCGGCCCGGAGCATCCAGAGCTATCGCCGGCTTCGCGCGGCGGGCCGAAGCGACGAGGAAATCCGGGAGCTGCAGGCCGCGCTGGTCAACGCTCGCGCCGATCAGGGGCTCGTCTTCGGCGCCGATGCGGAAGACCAGAAGGGGGTTGGCGGGGCCAACGCATAGACACGAGCCTGCCCGTGCCCGGATATTGCTGACGGTTGGTCCTCGAGAAGTCCCGGCGTACAAGAAGCTGTCAGTTTGGTTGTGCCCCCTGCCGCGGCATGGGCCGAACCGGCGCATGATGCGAATCCTCACGCTGAGCTACGAGTTCCCGCCCATTGGGGGCGGTGGCTCTCGGGTTGTGGCCGGTCTCGCCGGGCAGCTGGCGCGCGCCGGGCACGCGGTGGATCTCGTGACCATGGCGTTCCAGGAACTTCCGCGGCGGGAAACGGTGGACGGCATCGAGGTGCACCGGGTGCGGTGCTTCCGGCGCTCGGCGTCGATCTGCTCGCCGGGCGAAATGGCCGTGTATCTGATGCCGGCGTTACGAAGGGCGCGTGGTCTGGCGCAAACGCGGCGCTATGACCTGATCCACGCTCACTTCATCTTCCCCGACGGCGTGCTCGCCCTGGCGCTCGCGCATCTTACCGGGCTGCCGTATGTCATCACCGCGCATGGCTCGGACGTGCCGGGGTTCAATCCCGACCGGTTCCGCGCGATGCACCGGGTGCTCGCGCCCCTCTGGCGCCGCGTGGTGCGTGGCGCCGAGCTGCTGATTTCGCCGAGCCACAACCTGACGCGCCTCATTGACCGGGCCGCTCCCGCCGCGCGGACCGTGCTCATCCCGAACGGCATTGCACCCGCGCGCTATCGGGCCGACCGCCCGCGGCTCCGGCGTATCCTCGTCGTGTCCCGCCTCTTCGAGCGGAAGGGGGTGCAGAATCTCATTCGCGCGCTCGCGGGCGTCACCCACGATCACGAGCTCCACGTGGTAGGGGCGGGGCCGTACCAGCCCGAGCTCAGGGCCCTCTCGGAGCGGCTCGCGGTGCCGGTCAACTTCCACGGCTGGCTCGAGCCCGGCTCGGCGATGCTGGCTGAGCTCTATGAGACGGCCTCCATTTTCGTGCTGCCCTCCGAAATGGAGAACTTTCCGATCGTGTTGCTCGAGGCGATGGCGGCCGGCGCCGCCATCGTCACCACGCGCGGCACCGGCTGCGACGAGGTGGTCGGCGACGCGGGCGTGCTGGTGCCGCCGGGCGATCCGGCGGCCTTGCGCGCGGCGCTCGTGCCTCTCATGGCGGACCCCTCGGCGTGCCGCGCGCTCGGGGCCGCGGCCCGGCGCCGATTGGAGCAGCGCTTCAGTTGGGCAGCCGTCGCTCGGCGGTACACGGAGGTCTATCAGGACGTGATCGGCGCCCCTCCGGGCGTGCCGGAGGCGGCAGGCGTTGCCGTCTGAGCGCGCCCCCGGCGCCGCCATCTCCATGCGCATCTCGCCGTCGGTCCGCTGGTCGATCAAGCTCCTGCTTTCCTTCGCGCTCCTCTGGTTCATACTCAGCAACATCTCGTTCGGGTCGCTGAGCCAGGCGCTCGCCCACGTGGACTGGGCCTGGATCGCAGGCGGCGTGGCGCTCCTCCCCGTCTCGGTGGGCCTTGCGGCCCTGCAGATACGGACGGTGATAGAGCGGCAGGGATTGCAGATGACGGTGGGCGAGCTCGTTGCGCTGAATCTCGCGACCAGCTTCTACAATCTCTTCCTGCCCGGCTACCTGGCCGGCGGTGCGGTACGGTGGTACAAGCTCGCGCGGGCCGAGGGACGTCCGGTCGAGGCGCTTGCCGCGGTGTTGTACAACCGATTCGTGGACTCGTCACTGGTGCTGGCCGCCGGCGCCGTGTTCTGGCTGCTCGACGACCGCGCGGCGGGGACGCGCGCGGTGCCGTGGCTCTTCGGCGGGCTGCTCGCGGCCCTCGTGCTGGCACAACGCGCCCTCGCCCATCGAGCCGTCGGCGACTGGATCCGGCGCCGGCTCGCCACGGGGCGCCTCGGCGCAATGCTCTCCCCGCGGTTCAACGGGCGCATCGGGACGGTTCTCGATGCCGCGGCGCGGTTCGACGCCGTGCCGGCGCGATTTATCGCGCGCGTGGCGGGGCTCTGCGCGGCGCGGCATCTCACCGGAATCCTGACCTTCTACTTCTTTGCCCGCGCGCTTGGGCTGAGCTTGAGCTTCGCGAGCGCGGGCTGGGTGCGGAGCGTGCTCGTGGTGGTCGCCATGCTGCCGGTGAGCCTCGGCGGCCTCGGCGTGCGGGAGGGCAGCCTCATTGCGGTGCTCGGGCCCTACGGCATCGCGGCGTCCACGGCGGTGGCGCTTGGGCTGCTCATGTTCGGGCGCGACCTGATCGCCGCCACCGCGGGCGGGCTACTCGAGGCCCGCAGCTTTCTCTCCCTCCAGCCATCGGGTGATTGAGTGCGCGTCTGACGGCCGCGCCCCGGGCGCGTTATTCTTGGTCCACCATGCCTACGTCACGATTCTCCTCTGCTCCACGGGGGCGCGCCGCGCTCCGAGCCGCACTTCTCGCGGCCATGGTCGCCGCGGTGCCGCCCCAGTCCGTGGCGGCTCAGTCGGCCGATCCGGCTCCCGATTCCATCCGTCCCTTCGGCACGCTCCGCGAGCAGGCGGAGCGGCAGCAGCGCTGGCTCGCCGAACGGCTCGACAGCATTCTCCCCAAGCTCATGCGGCGCGAAGGAATCGACATGTGGGTGGTCCCGATGCGGGAGTACAACGAGGACCCGGTGTTCAGCTCTCTCGTATCCCCCACCACGTTCGCGGCGCGCCGCCGCACTATCTACGTGTTCTATGACCGCGGCCCCGCGCAGGGTGTCGAGCGCATTGCCCTGGGCGGCAGCTCGCAGGGTGGCCTGTACCAGGCGATGCGCTCGACCAAGCAGGTGACGGCGGCCGTGGGTGGCCGGCAGGCGGAGCTCTGGGGCGACCAGCAGTGGCAGGTGCTGAAGGAGGTGGTCGACGCCCGGCACCCGAGGGCCATCGGCATCGACATCTCCAGGACGTTCGCCTTTGCCGACGGGCTCTCCGCCGGCGAGTACGAGGGCATGCGAAAGGCGCTCGGCGCCAAGTGGGCGCGCCGCTTCAAGCGAGCCGAGGCGCTGCCGGTGGACCTCATCGCCGCGCGGCTGCCTGACGAGCAGCGCGCCTACAACGACCTTGCCAAGCTCACCTGGGCCGTGATCGACAGCATGTTCTCCGCGCAGACGATCCGACCCGGGGTCACGCGCGTGAGCGACCTCCAATGGTATTTCCGCCAGCGGGTGAACGACCTTGGCTTGGGCACCTGGTTCCAGCCGACGGTCGACGTGCAGCGCGCGGGCGTCACCGCCGAGTCGTTGGGCGAGGACCCGGTGATCGAGCGGGGAGACGTCCTCCACTGCGACGTGGGGATCACCGCGCTCCGGCTCAACACCGACGTCCAGCATCTGGCCTACGTCCTCAAGGATGGTGAGACCGACGCGCCCGCGGGCCTCAAGCAGGCGCTCGCCCGCTCCAATCGAATGCAGGACATCATGATGGAAGAGATCCGTCCGGGGCGGACCGGCAACGAGATCCTGATGTCGGCCCGCGCGCGGATGGCCGCGGACGGCATCGACGGCACGATCTACTCGCATCCGATCGGCCTCAACGGCCACGGGGCGGGCCCGCTCATCGGGCTCTGGGACTACCAGGAGGGCGTGCCCGGCCGCGGCGACCACAAGGTCATCCCCAACATGTGGTTCTCGATCGAGCTGCAGTCTACGACGCCCGTGGCCGAGTGGCAGGACCAGCCGGTGCGGATGGCGCAGGAGGAGGACATGGTGATGGCCCCCGACGGCACGCCGCGTTGGGCGTATCAGCGGCAGACGAGCCTCCGCCTGGTGCATTGAGGTGTCGATCGGGGACATCCGGCGCGACTACGCCCGCGCGCGGCTCGACGAGGGCGATGTCGCCGCCGACCCGTATACCCAGTTCGGCAGGTGGTTCGAGGATGCCCGGCGCGCCGAGCTGGGCGATGCGAACGCCATGGTGCTCGCCACCGCGACGCCCGACGGGACGCCGTCCGCGCGGGTCGTCCTTCTCAAGGGCTTCGACCAGGGTGGGTTCACGTTTTTCACCGACTACCGAAGCCAGAAGGGGCGCGAGCTCGCGGCCAACCCGCGCGCGGCACTGGTGTTCTACTGGAGGGAGCTCGAGCGGCAGGTGCGGATCGCCGGGTCGGTCGGGCGGGCGCCTGCGGCCGCGAGCGACGCTTACTTCCGCAGCCGGCCGCGCGCCAGCAGGTTGAGTGCCTGGGCGTCGCATCAGAGCGAGTGCGTGGAGAGCCGCGCGGCGCTGGAAGCGCGGGTGCGCGAGCTGGACGCCCGGTACCCCGGCGACGACGTTCCGCTGCCACCTTATTGGGGTGGCTTCGTCGTGGTACCCGATCGCGTGGAGTTCTGGCAGGGGCGGGAAAACCGGCTGCACGACCGGATCAACTACACACGCACCGGCGGCGGTTGGCTGACAGAGCGGCTCTCGCCTTGATGGGACGCGCTGTGAAAATGCCGGACCGGCTCACTGCCAGGAGATGCGGTAGCGGCACACGGCACCGCCCCTGGCCCGGCACTCCTCTTCGGTAACGTTCACGCCGCGCGCGCCGCACATCTCGAGCGCCCGCTTGTACCAACCGATGACGGTGAGGCAATCGGGCGCGCTGAAGGTTTCGGCATCGCGCGTGGTGAGGACCCCCGACTTCTCGCCGGTGGGCTGGTATTCGCGGCGGCCGGTCTCATAGTAGAGTGCGTAGATGGCCGGGGCCTTGGCCAGAAACGCCTGAGGATCGCCGGGCGACAGATAGCCGCTGTGCAACGAGCCCAGATTCTTCTCGGCCGACGCCGCGCCCAGGCGCTCGAAGAACTCGGGCCGGCCTTCGCCGAGCACGCGGACGATGGCATCGTCGAGCCGCTTGCCCAACTCGAATGGATACCAGTTCGAAGTGAACACCATGCGGAGCGGGCGCTGGTCTTCGGGCGCGAGGCTCTCGATCACCCGTTGTACGCCCGACTTGCCGAAGTGCTCCTCGACGAACGCGATCCGTGATTTGAGGACCGCGCCCTTGATCTGCTGCATGGGACCGTACCTTATGGGAGGGCTTGCCGGAAGATAGCCGGGGCGCCGGACCGACCAGGGTCAGCACCGATGATGCCGGATGCGATCTGGATCACGGCGCTCGCGCCCCGCGCAGCGAAACGTACCCAAGTTCAATGTTCTACTGAGGACAGAGCGGTGGGCACGTCGCACTCCACAGTACTCGAATTTCGCAAGCCTCGAGCATCGCCTCCGCGCGGCGGTCCGGCGGCGCGGGCCGCGCGCGCGATCCTGACCTCGCTGTTCGGGCCTCCCGGCGAGCGGGACTTCGCGGTGCGGCTCTGGGATGGAACGGTGGATCGCCCCGGCACCGCCGGGAAGCCGCGCTTCACGCTGGTCTTCAACCATCCGGCGGCGCTCAGGCGGATGCTCCTCCCGCCGAGCGAAACCAGAGCGGCCCGAGCGTACCTGCGGGGCGACATCGACGTCGAAGGCGATCTGGAGCGGGCCACCGCGCTGGCCGACCGGCTCGCGAGCCGCCTGGGCTCGCCGGGCGCATGCGCGCGGCTCCTGGCTCGCCTGCTCGCGCTGCCGCGGACAGCAGAGCCCCGGGAAGGAGCGGGGGCGCGGCACTTCGCGGCGCGCCGCGCGCGGTTGCACGCGCCGAAGACCGATCGCGCGGCGGTGCGCTTCCACTATGACGTGGGCAACGACTTCTACCGGCTATGGCTGGACCGCCGGATGGTGTACTCCTGCGGCTATTTCCCCACCGGCGCCGAGGACATCGACGCGGCGCAGGAGGCCAAGCTCGATCACATCTGCCGCAAGCTGCGCCTCGCACCCGGCGAGCGGTTCCTCGACATCGGTTGCGGCTGGGGCGCGCTCGTCATGCACGCCGCCGAGCGTTATGGGGTAAACGCGCTCGGGATCACCCTCAGCCGCCAGCAGGCGGCCTACGCCGGCAAGGCCATCGCCGCCGCCGGACTCGCGGGTCGTTGCCGGGTGGCCGTATGCGACTATCGGGAGCTAGCCTCGGGCGGTCCCACCGCGGAGCCGCTCAGTGCCGAACCGGTGAGCACGGAGCCGCTCGCCGGCGCATTCGACAAGGTGGCCAGCGTCGGCATGTTCGAGCATGTGGGCCGGCGCATGCTTCCCACCTACTTCGCGGAGGCGTTCCGGCTCACTCGGCCGGGCGGGCTCTTCCTCAATCACGGCATCGTCCAGCTCGCGCCGCGCGGTGCGAGGCCCATGGTGCACGGCGCCGCGCGCCTGCTCTGGCATCCCGGGCGCTTCATCGAGCGTTACGTCTTTCCCGGCGGCGAGCTGGTGCCCGCCGCGCTGGCGGTGCACTGCGGCGAGGAGGCCGGGTTCGAGCTGCGCGACGGCGAGAGCCTGCGCGAGCACTACGCCCTCACGCTCCGGCAGTGGGTGCGCCGGCTCGAAGCGCACGCGGCCGAGGCGCGCGAGCTGGTGGGTGAGCCCACCTATCGGGTGTGGAAGCTCTACATGGCGGGTTCGGCGCGTGCATTTGCCGCCGCCCGGATCGGACTGGTGCAGCTACTCTTTGCCAAGCCGGACGGCCAGGGCGGCTGTCCCCTCCCTCTCAACCGCAGCGATCTCTACCGCGATTCACCCCGGCTGGTTCACTGAGCCGGGGACCCTCCGGTCGTTACGACGATGTTCGCCGCCGACGCGCCGGCCAGCGGCGCGTCGACCGGTAGGCAGGCGAGGATCCGGGCGGCTCGCTGGGCGCCGCTCGGGTGCAGGTTGTCGAATCGGAACGGTCCCATCCGGCTGAAGAACCTGACGGCGGCTTCGACCGCCGCGGCATCGGTGAGCGAGAGCGCGCGCGCGGCGTAGCAGTCCGCGGCGAGCTCCTGGTGCCGGCGCAGATCGCCCAGGTCGCCGACGGCGTCGGTGAGAGCCGCGCCGGTATGCCCGTAGAAGAGATGCCCGTACTCGTGCGCGAAGAAGAAATCCGCGAGCTGCGGCCCGACGCGGCTCATGAGAGTCGGATTGTAGTAGATGACGGGGCGACCGTGCTCGAAGCCAGCCACGGCGACGTCGCGCAACGTATCGGTTGGGACCTGCACGGCATCCATCAGCCGCTGCGTGGCCGCGGCGCGGGTGGGGGCCGCCGTCGTGAGTGCCGCAGCGAGCGCGATGGCTGGGATGATGGCGGCACGTACGTGCCCCGATCTCGGAGTCCTCATGCTCCTGCCTTGCCGTGTGTCGCGGCGGCTCGCCACGCGGCGGGGGTCCGGCGGCGGATGAGGGAGATGGTGACCCGTCGCGCGGGCATATCGCGTGCCCGGTCACTTCGGTACGCTATGTCGTGGCGTGGCACCGGAGAGCGCCGCGAATCCGATTGACCGGTTCGGCCGAGCGCCGTACGTTGCAACAGCCGCCAGGGGTATCGGCCCGATCGCTCCCGCCGGGAGCATCGTGCGCCGGTTGAGACCGCACCCTTGGAACCTGATCCGGCTCATACCGGCGAAGGGAGCGCGGCTCGGCTCGGCCGCGCGTCCCGCCGTTCATTGGAGCGCGAGCAATGGCCACGATGCTGTCCGACCCGGCTCTTCCCGCCGCCGCCCCGTCCTTCGCGGAGGCGTTTCCCAACTCGACCAAGATCTATCTCGACGGCAGCCGCGGCGTGCGGGTGCCGATGCGCGAGATCGCGCTCTCCGGTGGCGAACCGCCCCTCCGGGTGTACGACACCAGCGGGCCGCAGGGGTCCGACGTGCGCGAGGGGTTACCGGGGGTGAGGGGGGAATGGATTGCGGGGAGAGATGTGGAACGGGCGCACAGGCGGACGGGCGGACCGGCGGGCAGAAGTGAACGTGCGACCGCTGAACGGCCCGACCTGTCCGCCCGACCGCCTGTGCGCCTGTCCGTCCTCCGCGGCCGGAGCTGCGTCACCCAGCTCCACTATGCCCGTGCCGGAGAGATTACTCCGGAGATGGAATTCGTGGCGCTGCGTGAGGGAATGAGCGCTGAGCTGGTGCGGAGCGAGGTGGCGCGCGGCCGCGCGATCATCCCGGCGAACGTCAACCACCCCGAGCTCGAGCCGATGGCGATCGGCCGCGCGTTCCACGTCAAGATCAACGCCAATATCGGCAACTCGGCAGTCAGCTCGTCCATCGAGGAGGAGGTCGAGAAGCTCCGCTGGGCCACGCTCTGGGGCGCCGACACGGTGATGGATCTCTCGACCGGCAAGCACATCCACGAGACCCGCGAGTGGATCATCCGCAACTCCGCGGTGCCGATCGGGACGGTGCCGATCTATCAGGCGCTGGAAAAGGTGGGCGGTGTGGCGGAGGACCTGACATGGGACGTGTACCGGGACACGCTGATCGAGCAATGCGAGCAGGGCGTGGACTATTTCACGGTGCACGCCGGCGTGTTGCTCCGGTACGTGCCGCTCACCGCCGACCGCGTCACCGGCATCGTCTCGCGCGGCGGGTCGATTCTCGCCAAGTGGTGCCTCGCGCACCATCAGGAGAACTTCCTCTACACGCGCTTCCGCGAGATCTGCGCGATCATGGCGGCCTACGACGTCGCCTTTTCGCTGGGCGACGGGCTCCGGCCGGGCAGCATCGCCGACGCGAACGACGCGGCGCAGTTCGCCGAGCTCGAGACCCAGGGCGAGCTCACCCGGATCGCGTGGGAGTACGACGTGCAGGTGATGAACGAGGGACCGGGTCACGTCCCCATGCACCTCATCCGCGAGAATATGGAGAAGCAGCTCGCCTGGTGCGACGAGGCGCCGTTCTACACGCTGGGCCCGCTCACGACCGACATCGCGCCGGGGTACGACCACATCACGAGCGCCATCGGCGCCGCGATGATCGGCTGGTTCGGCACGGCGATGCTCTGCTACGTGACACCGAAGGAGCACCTGGGCCTGCCGGATCGCGACGACGTGAAGGCGGGCGTGATCGCGTACAAGATCGCCGCGCACGCCGCCGATCTCGCCAAGGGACACCCGCGCGCCCGCGCCTGGGACGACGCGCTCTCGCGCGCGCGCTTCGATTTCCGGTGGGAGGATCAGTTCAATCTTTCGCTCGACCCGGTCACCGCGCGCGCCTTCCACGACGAGACGCTGCCGGCCGACGGCGCCAAGCTCGCGCACTTCTGCTCGATGTGCGGCCCCAAGTTCTGCTCGATGCGGATCAGCCAGGACCTGCGCGACGAGGCGCGGCGCCAGGCGGAGCAGGGCATGGCCGAGAAGGCGGCGGAGTTCAGAGAGCGCGGCGGCGAGGTGTACGTGCGCGCGTGAGCGTGGCGGGGCGGCTGACGGTCGCTCGATGGTCTTCCCGCCGCACGGCGCTCGCCGCCTTGTCGTGCCGCAGTCCAACGAACCGCGGATGGCGCAGGTGTCCCTCGTGCGTCCATTCCGCGAAGGCGATCTCGGCGACGAGCGCCGGTCGCACCCAGTGCACCGCCGGCTCATCGGGCGCAGCGCCGCCGGCGAAGGGCGAAGTCCGGCGGGCAAGCGGCGCGAGGAGCGCCGCGAGAAGCTCGAGCATCTCCCGATCGAAGCCGGTGCCCACCTTGCCGGCGTACCGGAGCGCGCCCGAGCCGTCGAAATAGCCCACGAGCAGCGCGCCCAGGCGCTCACGGCTGCCCCGGGGCTCGGTCCATCCGCCGACGACAAATTCCTGTCGCCGGACGCACTTCATCTTGAGCCAGTCGCGGGAGCGGCCCGCGCGGTACGGGCTCGCGAGTCGCTTGGTGATGAGCCCCTCGCCGCCCCGGCGGCATACGGCGGCATACCGCGCGGCGAATTCGCGCTCCGCGGGCCAGTGCGGGGTGAGCCGGAGCGACCCGCCGAACCGCACCGCCCGCTCCAGCGCGTGCCGCCGCTCAACGAGCGAGCGTGGCTTGAGGTCACGGCCGCGGAACCCCAGGCAATCGAAGAGCCAGTACTCCACCACCACACCGCTGGTGAGCGCGCGCCGGGCGTCGCGCAGTTGCATGCGTTCCTGCAGCAGCGAGAAGCTCGAGAGTCCTCGCGCTTCGTCGATCGCCACGACTTCGCCGTCGAACGTCCCCGAGCCCCGACATGCGGCGCGCATGGCGGTCACCAGCTCGGGGTAGGCATCGCCCAGCGCGCGGCCGTTCCGCGAGACCAGCTGCACCGCGTCGGGGGTCACCACCGCGAGGCAGCGCACGCCGTCGAGCTTGGGCTCGCAGCTCCAGCCCGGTGGCGGCGGCGCGGGTTCCGCCAGCGTCGCGAGCATCGGCGCGATGGGTGCTGGACGGCCCCCGCTCACTCGGCCTCGACCGCGGCGAGCGCGTCGTACGCCGCGGCCGGGTCCTCCTTGGCGTGGAGAATGCCCGCCCACGGATCGCCCCGCTCAGCCAGGAGCTCCGGCGCGGTGTCGAGCGTGTAGTCGGTGGGATACGCGTGCGCCAGCTCGGACCAGGTGAGCGGCATCGAGACGGTGGCGTACGGATGGCGCCGGGGAGAATACGCCGCCGCGAGTGACTTGCCGCGCACGTTCTGGTTGAAGTCGAAGAACACGCGGCCGGTGCGTGCCCGCACCGACCACTCGAGGGTGATGTCGTCGGGCCGAAGTGCCATGAGGAACTGACCGATCACCTCGGCCATTCCGCGGACCTCGGCAAACGTATAGCGGCGCACGATCGGGAGATAACAATGGAGGCCGGTGCGGCCCGATGTCTTCACGAACGGTGTGAGGCCGAGCGCCTCGGCCACGCGGCGCACCTCGAAGGCGATCTCCCGCACGCGGGCGAACCCGACGGGGTTGAGCTCTGGCTCGGCGCCCCCCCGCTCGGTACCCGCGTAGTGATAGGAATCGAGGTCCACGACGATGAAGTCGGGGTAGTTGAGACGCGACGCATCAAGCGCCGCCTCGGAGTCGGCGTAATCGGTGCCGAGCCGGCGCCCGTCCGGCCTGGGGGAGGTGCGAGAGAACCAGACGTGCAGCTCGAGCGCGGCCTGCTGCGCGAGCCAGAGCAGCGTGGCGAGGTTCGCCACGGTCAGATAGTCGCGCGGCGCGCCTCGCTCCCGCGACCAGATGGCCACCGTCTTCACGAACCGGGGCCGCTCCTCCCACACCTTCTGATAGAACGCGCCGCCCGCGATGCCGTCGGGAAATCGGGTGACGAAGACCGGCCGCGCCTCGAGATGCGGCAGCAGCCAGGGTGAAACCCGCGTGACGTAACGGAGCAGGTCGCGTTTCGTGATGCCGGCGCGCCGCCGGCCCGGCCAGAGCGGCTTGTCCAGATTCGAGAGCGGCACCACGTGGCGCCCGACGGCGAGCAGCATCCCGTTGCTCGGGACCGCGAGTTGCGCGAGCACGTCGCGAATGTCCGCCTGCGCCGAGTGCGCCACGGCCGCTCACCCGGCCTTCTCTGCGCTCGTGCGGACGCGCCGGCGGCGAGGCGCGGCAGGTGCGCGCTTCCTTCGTGTCGAGGACGGGCCGCTCCGCCGCCCGGCGCGCGCTGCGGCGACGCTCCGTGCCAGCGCATCGGCCAGATCGATCACCTTGGGCTCGCTTGGCGGCGCCGTGACCAGCTCCTCCTTGCCTTCGAGCTTGGCGTCGATCAGCGCCGCGAGCGCCTCGCGGTAGTGGTCGTGGTAGGTCTCGGGCTCGAACGGCTTCCGGAGCAGGTCGATCAGCGCGTGCGCCATCTCCACCTCGCGCCCGCTCAGCTTGCTCTCACCGACGTCCACCTCGCGCTCGAGCTCGACCTCGTCAGGGTAGTAGAGGGTGGCGAGCGTGAGCGTGCCGCTGTGCGGACGCAGGGCGCAGAGCTGCTCCTTCTTCCGCAACGTGATGGTGCCGATGGCCACGAGCCGCTCGTCGCCCAGCGCCTTGAGGAGCAGTGCGTAGGCCTTCGCGCTTCGCGCGTCGGGTGCCAGGTAGTAGCTCTTCTCGTGGAAGACGGGATCGATCTCGTCGGCCGGCACGAACGCGGAGAGCGCCACCGTGTGCTTGCTCGCGAGCGGCAGCCGCTCGAAGTCCTCGTCGGTCAGCATCACGTAACGGCCCTTGGCGTACTGGTAGCCGCGCACGACTTCGGTCCATGGCACCTCGACCTCGTCGGTCGGGCACCAGCGCTTCTGCTCTATCCTGGTGCCGCAGGTGGCATGCAGCAGGTTGAAGGAGATGTCCTTCGGGTGGGTGGCGCTGAAGAGCTTCACCGGGATGTTCACCATCCCGAAGCTCACAACTCCACTCCAGATCGCCCGGGGTGCCATTGGTGCTCCTCTGTTT